>JAOPZP010000223.1 GCA_025964055.1 Conexibacter sp. | reverse complement strand
GAGCGCCTGCGGCCGCGGCTGCGCGACCGGCACGACGCGTGGGCGTGGGCGATGGCGGGCATGGGCCGATCGTCGTGGCGTGGCCGCCGTGCCCAGCGGCAGCGTCGGCCACCGCGTCGCGCTCGTGGCCCCGACCGCCATCGACGCTCGCACGGCCTGCGCCGCCCGGTCCTGGGCGATCGGTGCCGACGCCTGCTCGGACGCCGCGCCGGGGTACAGGTTGCCGGCGACCGTGACGCCCACCAGGCCGCCGCCGAGGACCCCCGCGCCGGCCAGGGTCAGCAGGGCGAGCTGCGCCGGTGAGCGCCAGGTGGTCACGCGCCCGGGCACGTAATCGGCGTCATGCGGCCCGGCTGCAGGCAGCGGTCGTCGCGGGCCGGTGCCGCGTCGGCACGCACCTTGAACATGGTGTACTTGCCGATCCGCCCGGGCGCCGTGATGAACACCTCGATGAGGGTTCCCGCCTTCAGCGGGCGGTGCTCGAGCGTGCGCAGGCGCACCGGGGTGCGGGCGACCTTGACGCGCAGGTCACCCTTGCGCGGTTCGCAGCTGCCGCCGCGGCAGCGGACCCGGATCGTCGTGCCGCGCGGTGCCTGGACCCGCAGCAGGCTGATCCGCACGACCCCGTGGGAGAGGAGCCCGCGGATGCGCACGACCGGGAACGGGGCGAGCAGCGGGAGGCGATTTGAGCTCGGCGCCGGGACGCGGGGGATGGGCGCACCCGACGCCGAGCTCGGCGATGGCGGGGGAGCCGACGATCCCGTCGGCGGTACCGTCACGCTGGTTGGAGCGACGAGCGCCGGTGGCGCCGTCACGTTGAGGGTCCGGAAGGCGATCGTCGCCACGTTGTGGTCGTCGGTCGCCCGGACGGCGACGATGTGTGATCCCGGCGTGGCGAACGTCCAGGTGGCGCCGGCTCCCGCCGCGTCGTCGAACGCGCCGTCGTCGTCGAGGTCCCATTCGATCTTCGCGATCGTCCCGTCGGGATCGGAGGCCGTCGCGGTGAAGCTGACCGGTGCGCCGACCATGGGCTCAGCCGGGGTGTTGGTGAAGCCCACGACGGGCGGCCGGTCGGCGACCACGGTGATGAAGCCGTCGACGGTCGACACGCCGCCGTGGCCGTCGTTGACCTGGACGCCGACCCGGTAGGTCCCGGCCACGGCGTAGCTGACGGACTGCAGCGCGCCCGTGGCGTCGGTGTAGGTCCCGTTGCCGTCGAGGTCCCAGCCGTAGCTGAGCGCGTCGCCGTTGGGATCGGTCGAGCGCCCGGCGTCCAGCAGCACCGCGCTGCCGATCGCGGCCGGCGTCGACATGATGTTCAACACGGCCTTCGGCGGCCCGTTGACGACGATCGCCTGGGTCACGCTGCTGCCGCCCGCGGGGTTGGTCACGTGCAGCGTCACGTTGGAGACGCCCACCGGGAGCAGCTGGGCCGGCGGCACCTTGAGCTTGGAGGTCCCGCTCGGGAAGGTCCACGTCCAGGCGGTCGGCTCGCCGGTGGAGGTGTCGGTGAACTGGACGGACCCGTTGGCGAGCGTGGTGCTGGTGAACGCGGCCGCGGGCTTGGCGTAGACGTGGAAGGTCTTCTGCGCCATCGCCGGGGCGGTGAGCAGGGGGTCGTTGTCGGTGGCGCTGAGCTTGGCCGTGTAGTCACCGGCGGACGCGAACGTCGGTGTGGCGGGGTTGGTCGTCGAGGTCGCGACGACGTTGTTGGCGGTGTCGACGATCGTCCACGACCAGTGCGTGCCCGTGCTGCTCGTCAGCCGCATCTTCAGCGGGTTGGGCTGCGCGGCGGTGATCGTCGGGGTCGCCGGCGTGGCCTGCGCGAGGCCCGTCAGCCCGAGGTTCGCGAGGGCCCAGCTGGACACCACCACGGCCACGATGGCGCACCTGGTCCTTGACATGCGAGCTTCCTTGTTCTCCGGCGTAGACGTCCTGTCCCTTTCACAGGGGAAACGACGGTGTCCCCCTCGCGTTCACGCTTCGCCGGAGAAATTAAGGCCGCTACAGCGTGGGGCCGCCGCGGTTGAACTCGTGGGCGGCCTCGCGCAGGCCCTCGCCGCGACCGGGTCGCAGCGTGGCGGTCACGTGGCGCCAGTAGCGCTTGGGGTCGTGACCGGGGACCACCGTCGCCGCCGCGGCGCGGACGACGTAGGCCCATGCCGTGAGCAGGCGGACCACGAAGGCCGCGCCTGCGGTGTGGTGCTTGCGCATGTAGCGGTCGCGGTTGCGCGAGAGCTCCACGATGCGCCGCTCGGGGACGGCGCCGGTCGACAGCTGCTCGTGGTGGACGGCCTCGGCCGCCGGGACCCAGAGGGTCACCCAGCCCGCGTCGGCCAGGCGGCGGCAGAAGTCGACCTCGTCGGAGTACACGAAGAACTGGGGGTCGAACCAGCCGATGTCGCGGGCGGCTTCGCGGCGCACCAGCAGCGCGGCCGACTGTGCCCAGTCGACCGTCCGCGTGCGGGCGCCGCGGCTCTGGACCGTGAGCCGGCGGTGCAGGAACAGCGCGCCGATCAGGGCGGTGCCCGGCGTGGGGAAGCGCCAGGCCGAGGGCTGCACGGTCCCCTCGGGGCGCAGCAGCTTGGCGCCGGCCGCCGCCGCCTTGGGGTGCTGCTGCAGCGCCGCATGGAGGGCGGCGGTCGCGCCGGGGCGCAGCTCGGAGTCCTCGTTGAGCAGCAGGCAGAACCGGCCGCGGGCGCGCTGCAGCAGGTGGCTGTCGTTCTCGCCCTTGCCGCGGCGCTGCTCGAGCGCGACGACCTCGGTCACCGTCGGGTGGCGCCGCGCCGCACCGGCCGAGCCGTCGGTCGAGGCGTTGTCGAGGACCAGGACCTCGGTGCCGAACGGCAGCGCCGCGCGCTCGGCGGCGATCGCGTCCAGGCAGCGGACCAGCAGCTCGCGCTGCTGGGTGTTGACCACGCAGAAGGAGACCTCGACGCCCAAGGGGCGTCAATCTCGCACATCGGCGCGCGCGATCGGCGCCTCACCGATGAGGTTCAACGCCGTCACGGCTCCGCCCGCCCAGACCGCATTCCCCACCGGCCGCAGCGCCACCAGCCGCTCCCCACCCGGCACGAGATCGAACGCATCGTCCACCGGCACGAACCCGGGCGCGCTGATCCGCACACCCCACGCCACCCGCTCCGTCGCCAACGCCACCACCACCTGGGGACTGTCCCCAAAACGTCGCGGCGTGGGGACAGTCCCCAGAACGTCGCGGGGTGGGGACTGTCCCCAAAGCGTCGGGGGGTGGGGACTGTCCCCCTTTTCGCAGTGCGGCTGCAGAAAGGGGTCAGGGGCCTTGACGATTGCGGTGAGGGTGAAGGTGGTGGGTTGGAGGGGTGGGCCGGTGGGGAAGTGGGTCGCCTGGGCCAGGGGCGTGCCGTCGGTGGTGCGCAGGGTCGCGACGACGGTGTCGTGGGCCGGCGGCCCGAAGCGGTAGGCGCAGGAGGCGTCGGCGAAGTGGCCGAGGAGCCCCTCGGCGTTGTGGCAGGCGGTGGCGTGGGGCGGGATCGTCAAGGCCGTGGCGCCCTCCGCGATCGTGTGCGCCCCGCCGGCCAGCAGCGCCACGTGAAGCTCGGCGACGAGCGGGCCGGGCCCGTCGTTGGCGACGTGCACGTCGAGCCCGTTGAGGCCCTCGTCGACGATCCACACCGCGCGGGGCGCCAGCGCCCGGCGCAAATGCGCGAACGCCACCTTCGGCGCCCCGCGGTGATCGAGCACGCCCCAGCCCGCGCCCGGCGCGACGTCGCGCAGCCACAGGACGATCGCCCCGGCGGTCGGCGACGCCGCCCGGCGCCATTCGCCGAACGTCGCGGCCATCACCTCGCCGGTCACCTGGCGCCCGAGCGCGAGGTAGCGCTCGCGATCGCCGTCGCGCAGGGCGGCCGCGTCGATCCCGTACACCTCGCGCAGGTAGTGGTCGCGCACGTCGGCGAAGTCCCAGTCGGCCCCGACGTCGCGCATGACGCCCTCGCCGTCGGCCACCGGACCGTCGGGCAGGTTCGCGAACGCCAGGCACTCCGAGGCGAAGCGCACCTCGGCGCGCCTCGCGTCGTCCAGCGGGCGCCGGTAGCCGCCGACGCCGAAGTAGTTCGCGACGCCGCTGCCCGGGTGGAACGGCAGCGCGCCGCCGCACGGCGCCGACGGCACGTAGGGCACGTCGGCCCCGGACTCGCGCGCCAGCCGCGGCAGCAGCTCGCCGAACAGCTCGCCGCGCCCGAGCGCCGGGTCGACCCCGAACATCGCGGCCTGCTGCTCGACCTCGCTGTTGCCGCAGAGCACCGCGAGGCTCGGGCGCCCGGCGACCTCCGCCAGCGCCGCCCGCGCCTCGGCCTCGACGGCGGCGCGGAAGCCCGCGTCCGCGATCGGGTAGTCGAGGTTGGCGAACATGAAGTCCTGCCAGACGAGCAGGCCGAGCTCGTCGCAGAGGTCGTGGAACGCGGCGTCCTCGTAGACCCCGATGCCGGCCACGCGGACGAGGTTCATGCCGCCGTCGCGCATGGTCGTGAGCGTGGCGCGCAGCGCGCCCTCGGCGACGGGCGTCCAGACGGCGCCGCGGGCGAAGACCGGCACGCCGTTGACGGCGAGCGCGAGGCCGTCGCGGTCGACGTCGTGATCGGGCCCGGGCGTGAGCGCCCGGAAGCCGGTGCGGCCCAGCGCCACCGCACGCTCGCCGTCGAGCACCAGCGTCACGTCGTGCAGCACCGGCGCGCCGTGCGTGTGCGGCCACCAGCGTTCGACGCCGGGAAGGCGCAGCTCGCCGGCCACCGTGCCGTCGGCCCCGACCGCCAGCGCGCAACGGTGCGCACCGACCACCACCTCGACCCGCCGCGGCAGCGCGCCGTCGCCGGCGCCACCGACCGCCCGCAGCGCCAGGCGCACGTCCAGCACACCCTCGTCACCCTCCAGCCGCGGGCGCAGCGCCACGTCCTGCACCGCCACGCCGCGGCGCCGCACGAGCCACACGGGCCGCCACGGCCCCACGATCGGCGGCCCCGCAGCGAACCCGGGTGCCCGCCCGATCACCGCGGTGCGCACGAAGCGGAGCGCACCGTCCGCCACGACCTTCGTCCGCCAGCGCTGCCGCGGGCGCCGCGGCGCCTCCGCCAGCACGTCGCGCAGCGCCCGGCAGCGGATCTCCAACACGTTGGCGCCGTCGCGCAGCACCGCGCCCACGTCGACCTCGAACGCCGCGAACATCGAGCTCCCCGTCGCGATCCCCACGCCGTTGAGCACCACCTCGAACTCGGTGGCGATCCCGTCGAACGCCAGCGCCACCTCCTCGTCCGCACCAGCCGCGACCGCGGAGAACTCCAGCGTGAAGACGCAGTCGCGCTCGTCGCCGGGCGGGCCGTCGGCGACGAACCCGTCCAGCCGCGCGACCTCCAGCCCGGCGTGCTCAGGCCAGCGCGGCATCGAGGCCGCCGGTGGCGCGCGCCCACGCGCCGGCGAGGTCGCCGATGATGGCCGCGGGATCGAACGCCCGGCGCCGGGCGAGCTTCAAGGACAACACCTTGGTCCCGTCGACGATCGCGTTCATCGCCGCCACGATCTCGGCGGCCTCGTCCTCGCCGAGCAGCCACTGCGCCTGGGCGGCGAGCAGCTCGAAGCCCGAGCCGACCATCCGCACGGTCGCGAACGCGTAGGCGTGGTAGCCCGCCGCGTCGCCGGCCAGGAGGCCGGGAAGGTCACGCGCGAGCGCGTCCCCGAACCGCCCGAACGGGTTCGTCGGCGGGCGCCGCGCAAGGTGGCCGCGCAGCAGGTCGCGCGCCGCCTCGCGCAGCGCTTCGCCCTCCAGCCGCTCGCCGGCGTCGAAGCGCGCCAGCTCGGTGTAGGGCGGCAGGATCGCGGGGTCGACCTCGCCGTCGAGGCGGAACACGCCGCGGTAGTCGGCGCCGCGCAGCTCGTACAGGCTCGCGTTGTGGAAGTAGCGCAGGACCTGCGCGTCGCGGTCGATCGCCTCGGCGACGACCGACGTCTTGACGTGCTCGGTGCCGTAGCTGGTGGCGGCGGTGTCGGGCAGGTGGAACGCGTCGAGCTCGACGATGATCGTCCGGCCCGCCGCCAGCTGCTCGGCGATCTGGTCGGGCAGCGCGCGATAGGGCTGCATCTCGTGCACGTCCAGGCCGAACAGCCGCTCGAGGTCGCCCGGCGCCGGCTTGAAGAACGTCCACTGGTCGCCCTCGAAGTCCATGCGCACGGTCGCGCCGATCGCCGCCAGCGGCTCGTCGCCGCGGGCGTGCAGCAGCTCGATCAGGACGTCGGAGTAGCAGTTGGTCTCGCGGTAGGTCCGGTCGCCCGCCGCGTGGACCGGGTGCGGGACGTAGGTCGCCGGGTCGGCGCCGAACAGGCTGACGAGGCCCGTCCCCACGGTCATGCCGTGCCCCAGAGCGCCTCTCGCACCGGCGCCGGCCACGTAGCCACGTCGAGCCCGTGCGTGTTGAGCAGCGCGATGACGATGCGCTCGTGGCCGAAGCCCAGGCACGCGGTGTGCGCCGGCGAGCCGTCGGCGGTCGTGATCCCGTACAGCCCCGAGAAGTGGTCCTGGTGGTAGTTGAACGACGCGACCGCGGTGGGCTCGGGCCCCGCGATCTGCACCAGGATCTCGAACTTCAGCGCCTGCTCGCGCTGCGAGGCGGCCATCATGCGCCCGCTGCGCCCGAAGAACGGGTCCGACGCGACGTCGAAGTCGGCGTCGAGGCCGAGCCCGCGCAGCAGCTCCAGCGCGCG
>JAOPZP010000165.1 GCA_025964055.1 Conexibacter sp. | reverse complement strand
GGCGGCGCGGCCCAGGAGCGGGCGGGCTCCTTGCGCGCCGCCGTGGCCAACGCGATGGTCGGGCTGAAGAAGAAGTACTACGGCCGCGGACCCGACGCCGCCAAGGCCTGGTTCCTCGACGACTACGTCTTCGTGGCGATGGAGGGCGGCCTGACCCCCGACGAGGAGACCCTCCTGGCCGACGGCAAGGAGGACCTCGTGCGCTCCTACCGCCTGAGCTTCCAGGAGACCATGAGCCAGACGACGACCGGAGCCATCGAGGAGCTGACCGGTCGCAAGGTGCTGAGTTATCACAGCCAGATCGTCTTCGATCCGGCGCGGTCGTTCGAGATCTTCGTTCTGGCGCCGGAGCGGGAACCGGACGCGCCGTCCTGACGGCCGGCGGTGCGCCGGCTCAGGCGGTCTCGTCCACGAGCTGGCGCAGGACCGCCGGCATGCCCCCGCGGCGGAACGCCCGGCGCTGGCGGTCGGCGCCGTTGCCGCGGCGCAGCAGCGTCTCCACCTTCGGCAGCGACGGGGCGCAGCCGAGCCGCCGGGCGTAGCCGCCGGCGAGCTCCAGCGCGGTGGCCGCGACGTCCTGGACGTGACGCGGCGTGCCGTCCATCGAGATACGGGCGTGCAGGCCCTGCCGCGCGGCCTGGAAGCACGATTCGTCGAGCAGCTCCTTGGGCGCGTGCGCGGCGTCCTGGGTGAGCGCCTCGTGGTAGACGAGGCAATGGATCAGGGCGACGATCGCCTCGAGGTCGTCAGGGTCGGACTGCGCGTCGGCGACGCGGACCTCCAGCGTGCCGAGCGCCGGATGCGGCCGCACGTCCCACCACAGCGACTCCGGCCCGTCGAGGCCGAACCCGTCGATCAGCGTGCGCATCGACGCGCTGTAGTCCTCCCAGCCGTCGAAGGCGCGGGGCAGGCCGGTGCGTGGGACACCGTGGCACCGGAGGGCGCGGGCGCTGGCCATGCCGCTGTCCTCGCCGTGCCAGTAGGGCGAGTTGGCGCCGAGCGCGTGGAGGACGGGGACCCACTTGCGCATCCCGTTGTACGCGGCGATCGCCGTCTCGGGATCGGGCATGCCGACGTGGACGTGCACCCCGCAGTAGGCCGACTGGCGCAGGCTGCCGCCGGTGGTCTCGGCGATCGCCTCGTAGTGCGCGCCGGCGCGGAAGCGCACCGCACCGAACGGGGCGGTGGGATGAAGCCCTGCGCCCAGCAGGCGGGACGGATGCCCCGAGAGCGCCGTCGCGCGCAGGCGGCGCAGGCGGTCGGCGGCGTCGGCGGCCGTGCGGCAGACGGGCGTCGCCAGCTCGACCGTCCCGTCCTGCAGCTCGCCGAGGATCTCGCCGTCGGCCACCTGCGGGGCGAGCCGGAGCACCTCGTCGGAGCAGAAGGCCGGCTGATGCCCGTCGGCGTCGACGAGGAACAGCTCCTCCTCGACCCCGACGCGGAAGGCGGGGCGGCGGCCGAAGCGGTGGGGCAGCGAGGGCAGGGGTGCGACGAGGTGCAGCGACACGGAGTCGTCCTTCGGTCTGTGGTTCGAGGAGACCGCGGTGACTGGCCGACGAGGGAGCTCGGCAAGCCCTTCTCCGTGGTGTGCCCGCGCTCGCCGGCACCCCCATGGGAGTGCTGCGAGCTCGTGCCGTCGAGCTACCCGCCGTGGCGCGCCGCGCACGCATGCATGGTCGGAGGGAGTCAGCGGAGACCCTCACGGCCATGGACGTCGACGCCGCGCGCGAGAAGAACATCAAGAAGACCGAAGCCGAGGCCGAGCGCGGGCCGGCGCGGTCCGAGCCCGACGCTGCGCCGATCGGCGATGCGATCCGGGACTTCCACGCCCGCGGCGATCTGGCGTTCGGCATCTCCGCGCACCGCGCCGGCACGGGCGACGTCGTCCCCGAGGCAGCAGCGTGGACGGGCGAGCAGGCGTTCCGGGCCGACCCGGGCATGAACAACGGCGTCGACACCCGCCATCAGTCCTGGCAGGTCGAGCCCACCGCCATGGAGCTGTTCGCCCAGGCGGTGGGCGCCGACCAGACGCTGTTCTCCACCAACGGCAGCACGGAGAACGTCCACGTCGCGATGATGGCCGCCGTCACGCCGGGCGAGACGATCGTCATGGCCCGCAACGGCCACAAGTCGGCGTTCTCGGCCCTCGTGCTCAACGGCGCGCGGCCCGTCTACGTCGATCCCGAGCTGGAGCAGTCGACCAGCGCATCGGCGCTCCTGTTGTCCTCCATCGACGCCGCGCGGCGCCAGTTCCAGCGCGATGGCGAGGCGCTGCTGGGCCGCGCGATCGACCATGCGTTGCAGCTGCGCGAGGCGATCGACGCCATGCCGGGACTCGACCTGCTGGGCGAGGAGGTGACCGGTGGGCGGGAGCGTTCGCGTTCGATCCCACGCATGTGACCGTCGACGTCGTCGGGCTCGGGCTGACCGGGTTCGCGGCGGCCGACTGGCTACGCCGGCACCGGCGCATCCACGTCGAGCTCGCCGACCACCGGCGCGTCATGGTGCTGATCACCTACGCCGACAGCGCGGCCAACGTGCAGCGGCTGATCGACGCGCTCCGGGCCATCAGCGCCGAGATGATCTGCCCCTACCCGCCGGGCATCCCGATCACGGCGCCGGGCGAGCGGCTCACGCAGACGGTGGTCGACTACCTGGAGGGGCTCGCCGCGGCGGGCGTGATGGTCGAGGGCGCCGCCGACGAGACGCTCGCCGAGCTGCGCGTGGTCAGCCGACCGATCGCGCGGGCGACCGACAGCGCCGCCTGCGTCTGGAACACGAGGTCGTCGACCAGCACCCGCTCGTCGGCGCCGTGCTTGGTCTCCAGGTTCACCATCGGGTCGCCGTGCCGGAACGGGATGAACCCGTACGCGACCGACCCGTACTTCTCGCGCATGACGTCGCAGTCGCTGAACCCGTAGCCGAGCGCCGGCAGCAGGCGGGCCTCGGGGTCGTGCTCGGCCAGGAACGCCTCGATCGCCGCGCGCAGCGGCGTGTCGGCGCTCGAGATGAGGCCGCCCTTGGGCGGGACGATCTCCAGGTCGTAGGGTCCGTCGCCGAGCGCGGTGCGCAGCTCCTGCTCGAGCTCCTCCTCCGTGGTGCCCGGCACCAGGATGCACGACAGCGTGGCGACGGCCCGATCGGGGATGGCGTTCTGCGGTGCCGGCACGTCGACGATCGTGGCGTGGATGATCGAGCGCGTGAGGGCGCCGAGGAGGCGGTCGAGCGCCGGGTCGGCGGCGCGCGCACGGGCCAAGCGCTGCTCGTCGGTGCCCGCGCCGCCGAGCGCGTCGAGGACGGGGCCGATCGCCTCGTGGATGCGCACCGGTGAGCGGTGTTCGCGCAATCGTGTCAGGAGCCGCCCGAGCTCGGCGAGGGCGTCATGGCCGGCCTGGCCGAGCGAGGCGTCGCCGGCCCGGCCGCGCACCGTGAGCGTGGCGCTCGCCGACGCCTTGACGCCGCAGTCCAGGAGGTAGACCG
The DNA here is from genome assembly GCA_025964055.1 of Conexibacter sp. Taxonomy (GTDB): domain Bacteria; phylum Actinomycetota; class Thermoleophilia; order Solirubrobacterales; family Solirubrobacteraceae; genus Baekduia. The sequence goes on along the minus strand of JAOPZP010000165.1, from coordinate 2,253 downwards.
GGCCGTCGGGCGTGGGGAGGCGCTCGCCGGAGCCCTCGCCGACGATGAAGTCCGGGCAGAGGTCGGGCAGGGCCTCGACGAAGTAGGTCGAGCCCACGCCCGCGTCGCCGACCTCCTCGTCGGCCATGAGCAGGAGCATCAGGTCGCCCGCGGGCCGGAAGCCCTCGCGGGCGAGCGTGGCCAGCGCCACGGCGCTCGCGGCCACCTGGCACTTCATGTCGACGGCGCCGCGCCCCCAGATCGCCCCGTCGCGCTCGATGCCGGCGAACGGCTCGACCGCCCAGTCCTCACGGCGGGTCGCGACCACGTCCAGGTGGCCGAGGAAGCCGAGCGACGGTCCGGCTCCGGCGCCGGGCAGGCGGACGAGCAGGTTGGGGCGGTCGGGGTCGGTGGAGATGCGACGGCACTCCAGGCCGGCCGGCCGCAGGTGCTCCTCCAGGACCGCGGCGGCCTGGGCCTCCCGCCCGGGCGGGTTGGAGGTGTCGCAGCTGATCAGCCGGCGCAACAGGCCCGCGACCTCGTCGCGCAGGGGACCGGCGGCGCTCATGACCGCTCCGTGCCGACACCGGTGCGTCCGGCGGCGGACGCGTGTCGCAGGCCGGGCATCCCGGCGCGCGTCAACGGCAATCCCGTGCCCATGGCGTTCTCCCTGTTGCTCATCTTCGGCGTGGTCCCCACGACCCGTCAGGCGTCGTATGACCCGCAGGTCAAGCCCTGAGACGAGCTCGGCGCGCATCCGGATTCGAGGGCCCCTGCGGGCTCACCGCCGTGCGGGGTGCGGCAAACACCGAGCCGCGCCGCCGGTCGGCTCAGGCCTCCAGGTGGGCCTTGAGGTCACCCAGCGCCCGGCGCATCACGGCGTCGGCGATCAGCGAGCGGACGGGGCCGGGCACGAGCCGGCCCGGGTCGATGGCGAGGTCCAGCTCCACGCGCGTGCGATCCTCGCCCAGCGCCTCGAAGCGCCATTCGCCGCCGAAGTCCCGGAAGTCCCCGCCGAGGTACTCGCTGGCGATGCGGTCGGGCGGGAAGTAGCGCTGGCGGATCCGGTAGCGCACGATCTTGATCCGCGCGTCGACCTCGTACTCCAGGACGGCCGGGCGGCCCTGCTCGTCGCGCTCCAGCACGCGGGCGCTGCGCAGGGCCCGCTGCCACCGGGGCAGCTGCTCGGCGTCGAGCAGGGCGGCGTAGCAGCGCTCGCGCGGTGCTTGGATCTCGACGGCGTGGCACTCCCCGTATGCCGGCATCGCCCGTGAGCTTCCCCGCCGCCGGACGCGTCACTCGCACGCCGGCTCACCGCGTCAGGTTGGTGAGTGAGGCCGATCGCCGTGCTGCCGGGCGGCCACGAGCTCCTGGAGGAGCCCGGCGATCGCGTCGAGGGCGACGACGTGATCGACGGCGTGGTCGCGCTCGATGGCCGCCAACGGCATCGAGAACGACTCCGACGAGGCGGCGTCGCTGGCGAGCACCGTGCCGCCGTAGCGGTGGACGGCGGTGGCGCCGGTGGCGCCGTCGTGCCCGCCGCCCGACAGGACGACGGCGATGGCGTGGGCCCCCACGGCCGTGGCCAGCGTGGCGAGCAGCAGGTCGGCCGACGGCCGGCTCGGCGGCACGGCACCCGACGCGATCAGCCCCACGGCGGGCCCCGGGCCGATGAGCAGGTGCCGGCCCGGGGGCGCGACGATCACGGTGGCCGGGCGCAGCCGGCTGCCATGCTCGGCCGCAGCGACCGGCATCGCGCAGCGCCTGGCGAGGATCTCGGCGATCGCGCTGACCCGGTCCGGCGACTGGTGGATCAGCACGACGATGGCCGCAGGCAGGTCTCCGGGGAGGCGGCCGAGCACGCGCGACACCGCGTCCAGGCCACCGGCCGACGCCACGAGGGCCACCACCGGGAAGGCGGCCTGCGCGCCAGGCGCGACGGGGGGCGGCGTCTCGGCCTCCACCCGAGCCACCCTACGCTGGGGAGGCACCGGGCGAGCGGCTCCGGCTGCCGACGACTCCTCAGCCCGCGGCGGCCTCGCGCAGCTTGGCCAGGCTCGCGCGCAGCACGCGCGACACGTGCATCTGCGACAGGCCGAGGCGCTGGCCGATCTCGTGCTGCGTCAGGTCCTCCTGCAGGCGGAGCTGGACGATCTCGCGCTCGCGCCGGGTGAGGCAGCGCATCAGCTTCTCCAGCGTGGCGCGATGCTCGACGTCGGCATAGCCGCGGTCGACCTGCCCGAGCCGCCCCGCCAGTGGATGGGGCTCGTCCTC
>JAOPZP010000156.1 GCA_025964055.1 Conexibacter sp. | reverse complement strand
GCGGTCGGCCAGCCGTTCGACGACCGCGTCGAAGAGGCTCGCGTGCACCAACAGCCGGCTGCCCTGCACGCACGTCTGGCCCGTGGCGATGAAGCCCGCGAAGAGCGCGCCGGCCGCCGCGACGTCCGGGTCGGCGTCCTCCAGCACGATCACGGCGCCCTTGCCGCCGAGCTCGGCGGCCACCGGGATGAGGTTGCGGCCCGCCGCCGCGGCGACCGCGCGGCCGGTCTCCGTGCCGCCCGTGACGTCGATGCGGTCGATGCCGCGGTGCTCGCTCAGCGCGCGGCCCGCCTCGGCGAGGCCCGGTACGACGTTGACGACGCCAGGGGGCACGCCGGCATCTTCGAGGATCCGCGCCAGCTCCAGCGGCACGGCCGGGCCGAGCTCCGACGGCTTGATCACGAGGGAGTTGCCTGCCGCCAGAGCGGCCCCGAGCTTCTTCATGGTGATGAGCAGCGGGTGGTTCCACGGCGTGATCAGCCCCACCACGCCGAGGGGGCGGTGCGTCACGAGGTTCACGTGGCTGCTGCCGAACTGGGGGAGGGCGCCCTCGCTGGTGTGGGCGACGGCGCCGAAGTACTCCAGCCACTCCGGGACGCGAGCGAGCTGGGCGCGCATCTCGCGCAGCGGCCGGCCGATCTGCAGCGTCTCCCACCGCGCGAGCTCGGGCACGCGGTCGCGGAGCAGCGCGGCGGCGGTCATGAGGATGCGGTGGCGCTCGGCCGGGGCACGGCTCGCCCAGCGGCCGTCCTCGAACGCGCGCCGCCCGGCGTCGACGGCACGGTCGACGTCGACGGCCGTGGCGGCGGCGACCACGGCGAGGAGCGCCCCCGTGGCGGGATTGCGGAGCTCGAAGGTGCCGCCGCCGGCGGCCTCCTGCTCGCGGCCGTCGACGTGGAGCCCAATGCGCGACCGGAGAGAGCTATCTTGCATGCGATAGATCGTATACCGTTGTGCCCATGGAGCCACACGTGGACGCGCCGCCTTCCGACCGTCGCGGACTTCGGCCCCGCGTCGACGTGCTGGGTCTCGGCGGGACCATCGCGATGGGGCCGGGCGCCGACCACGACGGGGTCGCGCCGCACATCACCGCAGCCGCGCTCGTCGCGGCCGTCCCGGGCCTCGACGAGATCGCCGACGTCGCTGCGGAGAGCGTCCGGATGCTCCCGGGCGCGTCGCTGGGCTTCGCGGACGTCGTGGCCCTGGTCGAGACCGCCCGCGCCCGCGTCGACGCGGGGGCGCAAGGCATCGTCGTGACGCAGGGGACCGACACCCTGGAGGAGACGGCGTACGCCTTCGACCTCCTCTGGGACCGTCCTGAGCCACTCGTCGTCACCGGCGCGATGCGGCCGGCGAGCGCCGCGGGCGCCGACGGCCCCGCCAACCTCCTCGCTGCAGTCGTGGTCGCGGTCGCGCCGGACGCGCGCGACCGCGGATGCCTGGTCGTGTTCGCCGACCAGATCCTCGGCGCGCGCGACGTGGCGAAGGTGCACAGCACCTCGCCCAGCGCGTTCAGATCTCCCACCACCGGGCCGGTGGGCTCCGTCGACGAGGGCGTCCCACGGTTCACCGCGCCGCCTTCAGGGCGGCTGGTGCCCTTCGAGCTGTCCGGCGCCGAGCCGCCCCGCGTCGCGGTGGTCCCGGCGCTCCTCGGAGATACGGGCCGGCAGCTGGAATCCATCGCCGACGCAGGGTTCGATGGCCTGGTGCTGGCGGCGATGGGAGCCGGGCACGTGCCGGCGCTGCTCGTCGCACCGCTCGCCGACGCCGTGACGCGGATGCCCGTCGCGGCCACGACGCGCACCGGCTCCGGACGCCTGCTGCACGAGACCTACGGGTTTCCGGGCTCCGAACGAGACCTGCACCGCATCGGGCTGCTGGACGGCGGTGCGCTCACCCCGGTCAAGGCCCGCGTCCTCCTGACGTTCGCGCTCTGGTCCGAACGCGATCGGGACGGCGCCGAGGCCCGCTTCCGCCTGCATGCTTCGGCGACGTGACGGTGATCGCAAGAACTGATCGGCGGTCACGGCGGACGGATCGCCGCCAGTACCCGCGCGTGCATGCTGGACCGCATGACGACCGCCATCCCGGCTCGCGTCGCGGTGCCGCTGCTGGTCGTCGTGCTGAGCCTCGCGGGCTTCGTCATCACGAGGCGAGCGGTCGGCGACGAGCGCGGGAACGCGGCGCATCGGCGGGCCGCGGGCCAGGTGCTGGAGATCCAAGGGCAGCTCGAACGGGCCCGCGCGTTCGCCATCGGGCTCGGGAACGCGCTCGACGGCGACCCGGTGCCGGACGGCCGGCGCTTCGCGGCACTGCAGGGAAGCGCCGCGACGACCGTCGGGCTGACGGCCGCCATGTGGGTGGAGCGGGTGACCGAGCGGGCGCGGCGCCACTACGAGCGCCGGATCCGGGCGCCGATCACCCGGCCGCCCGGACGACAGGTCGCCGGGCCGGCGGCGAGCTACCAGGCGGCCACGTTCGTCACCGGTGTCGCGGTGCGTCCCGGCACCGACATGGCCGGCGTGCCGGCGCTCGCGGCGACCCTGCGGGACCCCACGTCGGTCTTCGCCGGCACGGCGACGCCCGTCGCCTCCCTCGCCGGCCGGCGCGGGTTCTTCGTGGTCCAGGGCGCGCAGTTCGGTCGAGGCCCAGGAAGCCACGGCTTCCTGGTGGTGTTCGTGCCGGCGGACTGGCTGAGCGTGTCGCTGAACCTCGATCCGCACCGCACCGCCATCAGCCTCGACGGCCGTCCGCTCGACGGCGCCCTGGCCACCGCCGCTGCGAGCCAGGGCTTCGAGGCGCTGACGCGCCGCTGGCGGGTGGACGTGGCCCCGGAGCCGGCCACCGCGCTGCAGGCGACGCTGCCGTGGCTGGCGCTCGCCTGGCTGCCCGCGACGGCGCTCCTGGTCTACCTGCTGGGCCGCGGGCTGCTGCGGCGGCGCCGTGCCGAACGCCAGGTGGACGACATCTTCGACCTGTCGCCCGATCTGCTGTGCGTCGCCGGCCTCGACGGGTACCTCAAGCGGGTCAACCCGGCGTTCGAGCACACCCTCGGCTACACGGCCGCGGAGCTGCTGGCGCGTCCGCTGCTGGAGTTCGTCCATCCGCAGGACCGCGAGCGGACCGCCGAGATGGTCGCTGCGCTGAGCAAGGGAAGGCGGGTCTCGGACTTCGAGAGCCGCTACATCCGGGCAGACGGGACGGTGTGCTGGCTGCAGTGGAACACGCGGACGATGCCCGAGGACGGCGTGATGTACGCCGCGGCGCGCGACGTCACCCAGAACCGGATGCTGACCCACCAGCAGGCCGCCCTGCGCCGCGTCGCCACGCTGGTTGCCGAGGGCGACGACCCGGACGAGCTGTTCGACGCCGTGGCAGTCGAGGTCGGCCAGCTGCTGACCGCCGACGCCACGCGGCTGCTGCGCTACGACGAGGACGGGACCGCCTCGGTCGTGGGCAGCTATGGCGCTTCGGACGCCGCGATCGGCCTCGGCACGCACCGCGATGGCACCGATGCCCAGCGCGACCGGTCAGACGCCGTCGCCGGGGACCTGCTGACGGTCGGCACGGCTCCCGCGGTCGCCGTGCCGATCGTCGTCTCCGGGCGCCCGTGGGGCGCGATCGTGGCCGCCTGGGAGCATCCGGACATGGCCGGCGGCGACACGGAGCTCCGCATGGCGCAGTTCACGGAGCTGGTGGCGACCGCCGTCGCCAATGCCCAGAGCCGCGCCGAGCTGGCCGCGTCCCGCAAGCGGATCGTGGCGACGTACGACGAGGCGCGCCGGCGGATCGAGCGCGACCTGCACGACGGCGCGCAGCAGCGCCTGGTCAGCACGGTCGTGTTGCTGAAGCTGCTGCAACGGGAGCTGGGCGACGTCGAAGGGCCGGTTCCCCAGCTCGCGGAGGAGGCGCTGGTGCACGCCCAGGGCGCGATCGACGAGGTGCGCGAGATCGCGCGCGGCATCCATCCGAGGGTCCTCTCGTCCGGGGGCCTCGGGCCGGCACTCGAGACGCTCGCTCGTCGCTCGCCCATCCCCGTGACCGTCGACATGCACGCCGACACGCGGTTGCCCGAGAACGTCGAGCTGACCGCGTACTACGTCGCCTCCGAGGCGCTGACGAACGCGGCCAAGCACGCGGACGCCTCGGAGGTGGGCGTCACCGTCGACGTGGATGACCGGTGGATCGTGCTCACCGTCCGCGACGACGGTGTCGGCGGCGCCGATCCGTCCCGAGGGACGGGCCTGATCGGTCTCCATGACCGCGTCGCCGTCCTGGGCGGAGCCCTCGCGGTTCACGGTGAGCCGGGCGCCGGGACGGTCTTGATCGCTCAGATCCCCTCCGCCGTGCCGGCCGCGGCGCGAGCCGGGGCCTAGCGTCCCCAAATCCGGCGGTAGGCCGCGCGATAGCCGGTCGGCGGATCGAAGACCACGGCCTCGGGCACGTCGGCGCGGGTGATCAGCCGCGGGGGAGGGAGGTAGCCGGACGGGGGCTGCCCGGCACGGGCGCGGTTCAGCTCGTCGACGATCTGCCAGCCCTGCAGGTACAGCGGCTCGGCGATCGACGCGGTCTGATGGTTGGCCGCGCGGATCCGCTCGAAGTCCGACGCGTCGCCGTCACCGGCGCCGATCGCGAACGGCGCATCGTCGCCGTGCCGGCCGGCGTTCACGAACGCTGCGAGCGCCCCGCCGACGTAGATGCCGTTGATCACCAACATGTAGCGGAACCGCGGCCCGAGGCGGTGCAGGAGCGACGACACGATCGCCGGCATCTGCTGCTGGGCGAGGTCGATCGGCGCGTCGACGGTGTCGAGCACCGCGCAGCGGCGGCACCCTCGGATCTGCGCCGCCATCACGTCCGCCTTGTAGGCGGCGATGGGGTATCGGCGATCGGTGAAGATCACCACGTGGGCCGTGCCGCCGGAGTGGGCGATGGCGTAGTCGGCGGCCAGGCGCGCCACCGACGTGGGGCTCGTCGACACGTTGGTGAAGAGGCCGGCGTGCCGATCGGGCCCCGGCCGGGTGCCGGCGTGCCAGCCGACCACCGGGATGCCCAGCGCGCGGGCGCGTCGCAGCGCGACCGTCTGAGCTGCCGCGTCGAAGCCGCCGAGGACGATGCCGGCGGGCTTCTGGCGCAACGCGGCTCGCAGGACGCTCGCCTGTCCCGCCGTGGTCCCCTGGCCATCGAGGACCTGCAGTCGCCAGCCGATCGCACGGGCCGCCTGCTGGACGCCGAGGGCCGCTCCGGCGATGCCGCCGTTGGTCAGGTCGCCTGCGACGAAGACGACCAGGCCGCCGCGCTGGGCGCGAGGCCCGCGCGCCGGTCCCCGATAGCCGGTCGCCGACGAGAGCGCACGCGCGACGTCGGCCTGCGCATGCCGGACGGCCGGGTCGGTCGCCGGCGGGGTGCGGTGCGTCGCTCCGCACCCCATGGCGACGAGCCCGGCGGTCACCACCGAGAGCAACGCGCGGAGGGAGCTGCGGTTCGCCGTCACCCGCTCATTCTTGTCTCCCGCCGGGGTGGCGTGGGCGCCTTCCGCGCGAACGGCGCCATGCCGGCCAGCTTGCCGCCGTCGATCGGCACGACCGCGCCGGTGATGAACGACGCTCCGTCGCTGCACAGCCACGCGACGGTCGAGGCGACCTCGTCGGGCCGGCCGACCCGGCGCATCGGCACCGCTTGCGCTGCGCCCTGCATGGCGGCCTCGCCGGCCCGGGCGAGCGGCTCGGTGAGGATCGGCCCGGGCGCCACGACGTTGACGCGTACGCCGCGAGCGGCGTACTCGAGCGCCGCGACCTTCGTCAGGCCGACGATCCCGTGCTTGGTGGAGACATAGGCCGCCAGCCCGCCGACGGCCTCCAGGCCCGCGGTCGAGGCCATGTTGACGATCGCGCCGCCGCCGCCGCCGCCGCTGCCGAGCATCGCCGCGATCTCGTACTTCATGCACAGGAACGTGCCGCGGAGGTTGATCGCGAGCGCGCTGTCGAAGTCCTCGACCGCGACGTCGGTCAGCGGCGTGGGTGGATGGCCGCCGCCGGCGGCGTTGTTGAAGGCGAGGTCGAGGCCGCCGAACTCGGCGACCGTGCGCTGCACGAGCGCCTCGACCGCGGTGGCGTCACCGACGTCGGTCGGCACGGGCAGCGCGCGCCCACCCGCGGCGACGATCTCGTCGGCGACGTGCTGGAGGGCGTCCGCATCCCGGGCCGCCAGGGCGACCGAGGCGCCGGCGGCGGCCAGC
>JAOPZP010000321.1 GCA_025964055.1 Conexibacter sp. | reverse complement strand
GGTGCTCGCGGCCAAGCCGAGCGCCACGATCCCGGCGCCGACGGCGCCGATGAGCCACCACGCCGGGTGACTGGCGGTCGCAAGCTGGTCGTGGAGCGAGCCGTCCACGCCTGCGGTCGCCACCGCGCCCACGACGGCGACGCCGAGCGTCTGGCCGACCTGGCGGCTCGTCGTCGCCACCGCCGCCGCCACGCCGGCCTGGCTCGGCGGCATGCCGGACACGGCGGCGTTCGTGATCGGCGGGTTCACGGCGCCGAACCCTAGTCCGAACACGCAGTACGCCGCCAGCAGCCACGCGAGCGAGGTGTCGGCGCTCAGCGACACGAGCATCAGGCTGCCCGCGCCGAGCCCGAGGCCGCCGACGACCAGCGGGCCGCGCACCCCGCGCGTCCCGACGACGCGGCCCGCGATGGTGCTGCACAGCACGGTCATGGCGGCCATCGGGAGCGTGCACAGGCCGGCGCTGGCCGGCGAGAGGCCCCGCACGTCCTGCAGGTAGAGCGTGTTGACGAACAGGAACCCGCCGAAGGCCGTGAACGCCGCGACCGCGATGACCGTCGCCGCGGCGAACGGCCGGCTGGCGAAGAAGCGCGGCTGGATGAGCGGGTCGACGCGGCGCAGCTCGTAGCGCACGAGCGCCACGAGCGCGACGCCGGCGGTCACCGCGAGGGCGACGATCCACGGCGAGCCCCACCCCCGGCTCGGGCCCTCGATGAGCGCCGAGGTCAGGCTCGCCAGCATGACGATGATCAGGCCCTGCCCGACCGGATCGGGACGGCGCGGCCGCGGCGCGCGGGACTCCGGCACGAAGCGCGCCGTGAGCGCGATCGCCGCCAGGCCGATGGGGATGTTCACCAGGAACACGGCCCGCCAGCTGAGCCCGACGAGCACGCCGCCGAGGACGGGTCCCAGCGCCATGCTGATGCCCACCATCGCCGACCAGATGCCGATCGCCTGCGCCCGCTGGCGCGGATCGTCGAACGTGTTGCGGATGATCGACATCGCCACCGGGTTGAGCATCGCGCCTGCGACGCCCTGCAGGACGCGGAAGGCGATGAGCCAGCCGATGCCCGGCGCGAGGCTGCACGCCAGCGAGGCGGCGGTGAACAGCGCGAGGCCGAGCTTGAACACCCGGGCGCGACCCAGGCGATCGGCGAGCGACCCGCCCAGCAGGAGCAGGCTCGCGAGGACCACGGTGTAGGCGGCGGTCGTCCACTGCAGCGACAGGACCGATGCATGGAAGTCGCGCTGGATGGACGGCAGCGCGACGTTGACGATCGTCACGTCCATCCCCACGATCAGCAGGCTCATGCAGCAGATCGCGAGCACGAGCCAGGGCCGCGGGCGCGTCAGCGGGTCCGCGGGGGCCGTCGTCGGCGCCGTGATCGTCATAGCCATATAACCATTGTAGCGCTATAACGTTCTTGGCGCCGGCGGGGGCCGCCGGCCCGCCCGCACCTACCGGCCCACGGCCCCGCGCGCTCAAGCACACTGTCCGAGCAGCCGTTAACCCTGGTGAACCGTGTCTTCATCGTCCCTGTCCCTGATCGCCTCCCTGCGAGGCGCCCTCGAGGCCGCCCGCGGCGTCCAGACGCAGGACGACCTCGCCGGGGCGCTGGACCGCATCGCCGAGGTCATCGCCGTGACGCTCGGCTACGGGACCGTCGCCGTCAACCTCCACCGCCCCGAGTGGGACGACTTCGACGCGATCACCGTGCACGGCTCGGCCGCCGCGCGCGCCGTCGTGCTCGGCCAGGCCTCGACCTGGGAGCAGTGGGCGCCCTACATCGCCGCGCACTTCGAGCGCCGCGGCGCCCACCACGTCCCCGCCGGCAGCCTGACCGACAGCGCCGACGGCATGGCCTTCTACACGCCGGCGGCACCGCCGTCCTCAGCGCCCGACCGGTGGGATCCCGAGGACCTGCTGCTGGCCGTCATGCGCCGGGCCAACGGCGACGTCCTGGGCATCCTGTCGGTCGACGAGCCCGCGGACGGCCGCCGCCCCGGTGACGAGGACCTCGACCAGCTCGTCGCCCTCGCCCAGATCGCCGCGCTCGCCGTCGAGCAGGCCCAGGACGCCCGCCGCGACGCGACGCACCGCGCCGCCCTGGAGCGGCTGCTCTCGGTCTCCTCGCGCATCGCCGACCAGCGCTCGCGCGGCGGCGTGCTCGACGCGGTCTGCGCCGGCATCCGCGACGCGCTGCGCTTCCAGCGCGTGGCCGTGCTCCTGGCCGAGGAGGGCCGCCCGCTGCGGCCCGCCGCCACCGCCGGATGGGCCCTGCACGACCCGGTCTTCGCCCACGTCGCCCTGACGCTCGAGCAGCTGTCGCCGATGCTGCAGCCGGCCCACGACCGCCACGGCTGCTACCTGCTGGAGCGCGAGGACGCCGAGGCGCTGCTGCACCTCCAGACCACGATCTACCGCTCGCAGTCCAACGGCCGCGGCCCCTACGCGTGGGATCGCCACTGGCTCGTCGTGCCGCTGCTGGGCGCCGACGGCCGGCCGCGCGGCGTGATCTGGGTCGACGACCCGTCCGATCGCCTGCTGCCCAGCCGCGAGCGCCTGCAGGCGCTGCGCCTCTTCGCCGACCAGGCCGCCGCCGCGCTGGACGCCGCGCGCGACTTCGAGGCCACCACCCACCGCGCCGACCACGACCCGCTGACCGGCCTGGCCAACCGGGCCATGCTCGCCGAGCGCCTGCGCCACGCGCTGCAGCGCGTCAAGCGCGCCGACGCGAGCGTCGCGGTGCTGTTCATCGACCTGGACAACTTCAAGCACGCCAACGACACGCTCGGCCACACGGCCGGCGACGAGCTGCTGCGCGTCACCGCGGCCCGCATCGACGACGACCTGCGCCCCGGTGACACCGTCGCCCGCTTCGGCGGCGACGAGTTCGTGGCCATCTGCGAGGACGTGTCGGGCGCCGACGAGGCGATGGACGTCGCCGAGCGCCTGCGCACCCTGCTGGCCGAGCCGATCCCCCTCGCGACCGGCGTCGCCCACGTCACCGCGTCGATCGGCGTCGCGCTCCCCGACCGGCCCGACCGCAGCGCCGAGGCCCTGCTGCAGGCGGCCGACCGCGCGATGTACGAGGCGAAGGCCGCCGGCCGCGACGCCGCCCGGCTCGCCACACCCGGCGCCGGCTGGCCGTAGGCCGCCCCGCCCCGGACCCGTCACCATGCGGGCATGCCCGAGCTCGACCACGGGGTGCCCTCCGAGGCGCCGCCGCCCGTCCCGCCGCCGCTGAGCGACGTCGCCGACGTCCCCCGCCGCACGCCCGCCGAGGAGGCGCGCACGCTGCTGGCCGCCACGAACGTCGCCACGCTCGCGACGCTGAGCGACGACGGCGGCCCGTGGGGCTCGATGGTCACCTACGCCGCGCTGCCCGACGGCTCGCCGGTCCTCTGCGTCTCGCAGCTCGCCGAGCATGGTCGCAACCTCGCCCGCGACCCGCGCGCCAGCCTGGTCGTCGTCGATCCCGCGCCGGTGACCGATCCGCTGTCGGCCGGCCGGGTCACGCTCGCCGGCGCCGTGCAGCGCCCCGAGGGCGAGGCGCGCGAGGCCGCCCGTGCCGCCTACCTCGCCGCGGTCGCGTCCGGCCGGTACTACATCGACTACACCGACTTCTCGCTCTACGTCCTGCGGGTCGAGCGCGTGCGCTGGGTCGGCGGCTACGGGCGCATGTCCTCGGCGGAGGGCGCCGAGTACGCCGTCGCGCAGCCCGATCCGATCGGCGACGCCCGCGGCGCCGTCGACCACCTCAACGCCGACCACGCCGATGCGCTGCTCGCGATGGCGCACGCCCTCGGCGGCTACCCGGACGCCACGAGCGCCCGCTGCACGGCCGCCGACCGCTACGGCCTGGACCTCGTCCTGGAGACGCCGCGCGGCACCGCGCCGGCGCGCGTCGGGTTCGCCGCCCCGGTGACCGAGGCCGGCGGCCTGCGCGCCGCGGCGGTGGAGCTCACGCGCCGGGCGCGCGCGAGCTCCTCGAGCCCGTAGCTACTTGGCGTACATCCCCGCGATGTCGCGGTCGTACTTCTCGGCGATCGGCTTGCGCTTGAGCTTCATCGTCGGGGTCAGCTCGTCGCCGCCGGGCAGCCAGTCGCCCTCGACGATCACGAACTTCTTGATCTGCTCGACGCGCGCGAGCTTGGCGTTGGCGCCGTCGATGCCCGCCTGGATGGCCGCGCGCACGCGCTCGTCGTGTGCCAGCGACTCGAGCGTCGCGCCCTCGACCCCGTTCTGCGCCGCCCAAGCCGGGGCGAAGTCGGCGTCGAGGACGATCAGCGCCGTGTTGTAGGGCTTGGCGTCGCCGATGCAGACCGCGTTGCCGATCAGCGGCGAGGCGCTCTTGACCGTCGCCTCGATGTTGGCCGGCGACATGTTCTTGCCGGCCGCGTTGATGATGATCTCCTTCTTGCGGTCGACGATCTTGACGTAGCCCTCGGCGTCGATCTGCGCGATGTCGCCTGTGTGCAGCCACCCGTCGGCGTCGATGGCCTCGGCCGTCTTGTCGGGCAGCCCGCGATACCCGAGCATCACCAGGCCGCCGCGGATCAGCAGCTCGCCGTCCTGCGCCAGCGTCAGCTCGCAGCCCGGCGTCGCCGGACCGACCGTGCCGATCTTGATCCGCTGCGGCGGGTTGACCGCACCGCCGCCGCAGGTCTCGCTCATCCCCCACAGCTCGCCCAGCGGCAGGCCGATGGCGTGGAAGAACTCCAGGACCTCGACCGGGGTCGGGGCGGCGCCGACGTTGATCGCCACGACCTCGTCGAGGCCGAGCATCGAGCGCAGCCCCGCGAACATCGCGGCGTCGGCCTGCGCGACGCGCTCGGCCAGCTCCGCCGGCACCGGCTCGCCGGCCTGCTCGAGGCGGACCTTCTGAAGCCCGGCGGCGACCGCCGCGCGCGAGGCCTCCTGCTGCTCGGGCGGCTGGCCGGCGATCATCGCCTCCAGGCCCGACTTCAGCTTCTCCCAGATGCGCGGGACCGCGAAGAACCAGTGCGGGCGCACCTCGGGCAGGAACGCGATGATGTCGCGCGGGTTGGGACAGCAGGTGACCTGGAAGCCGAAGACGATCGGCAGGTAGTG
>JAOPZP010000122.1 GCA_025964055.1 Conexibacter sp. | reverse complement strand
AGTTGCCGAACGTGTAGCCGAAGCCGCGGTCGAGGGGCTCGATCACGAACGAGCCGCGATGCTCCTCGACGGATTCGCTGGTGATGCGAGGGATCTGGAAGTCGAGCACTGGGAGGTCCTGGTTCTTTGTCGTGTCCCGGCGCGAGGGGGGAGTCGCCGGGCCTCTCGCGGCGCGGCCCTCCCGCAGAGCTGCAGGGGAGGGCGCGCGGCAGTCAGTCGGTTCCTACTTGGAGTACAGCTCGACGATGAGCTGCTCCTGCACGGGCGTCGTGATCTCGCGACGCTCCGGCTTGCGCAGCACCTTCGCCGTCAGACCGTCGTGGTCGGCCTGCAGCCACGCCGGCACCTGCGCCGTGAGCTCGGTGGCGTCGCGGATGATGGCCTCGGCGCCCGTTCCGACCTTGACGGCCAGCACGTCGCCCTCACGCACCTGGTAGCTGGGGATGTCCACGCGGCGGCCGTTGATGGTCCAGTGGCCGTGGCGGATCATCTGCCGCGCCTGACGGCGGGAGGCGGCGAAGCCCAGCCGCACGACGACGTTGTCGAGGCGCGCCTCGAGGAGCAGCAGGAGGTTCTCGCCCGTGATGCCGTCCTGCCGCGACGCCTTGTCGTAGTAGCGGCGGAACTGGCTCTCGAGGACGCCGTAGTACCGGCGCGCCTTCTGCTTCTCACGCAGCTGCACGCGGTACTCGGACTGCTTCTGGCGGCCACGACCGTGGTCGCCGGGCGGGTACGCGCGGCGCTCGACGCCGCACTTGTCGGTCAGGCAGCGCTCACCCTTCAGGAAGAGCTTCTGCCCTTCGCGGCGGCACTGCTTGCACTGGGGTCCTGTGTCACGAGCCATGGGTACCTAAGTCCTAGACGCGGCGCCGCTTGCGGGGGCGGCAGCCGTTGTGGGCCTGCGGGGTCACGTCCTTGACACCCGTCACTTCGAGGCCGGCGGCCTGGAGCGAGCGGATGGCGGTCTCGCGGCCGGAGCCGGGACCCTTCACGAAGACCTCGACCTTCTGGAGGCCCTGCTCGATCCCCTTGCGGGCGGCGGCGTCGGCCGTCACCTGCGCGGCGAACGGCGTCGACTTGCGGGAGCCCTTGAAGCCGGCACCGCCGGCGGACTCCCACGCGATGACGTTGCCGTCGCGGTCGGTGAGGGAGACGATCGTGTTGTTGAACGAGGTCTTGATGTGGGCCTGGCCGACGGGGATGTTCTTCTTCGGCTTGCGGCGTCCACGCTGCGGGCGCTTGGGTGCGGGCACTACTTCTTCCCAGCCTTCTTCTTACCGGCGACGGACATGCGCTTCGGGCCCTTGCGCGTACGGGCGTTGTTCTTGGTGTTCTGCCCGCGGACCGGAAGGCCGCGACGGTGGCGAAGACCGCGGTAGCACCCGATCTCCATCAGGCGCTTGATGTTCTGCGAGCGCTCGCGCCGCAGGTCGCCCTCGACCGTGAGGTCGTCGACCGCGTCGCGGAGCTTGCCGACCTCGTCCTCGGTGAGGTCGCGAACGTACGTGTCGGGGCTGATCCCGGCGTTGCTCAGAAGCTTGTTCGACGTCGAACGGCCAATGCCGTAGATGTAGGTCAGACCGACCTCGACGCGCTTGTTGAGGGGAACGTTGACCCCGGCGATACGTGCCATCTAGTGGATCCCTATCCCTGGCGCTGCTTGTGGCGCGGGTTCGAACAGATCACCAGGACGGCGCCATGGCGACGAATGATCTTGCACTTCTCGCACATCGGCTTGACCGACGGTCGTACCTTCATGATCCCTTTCCAGCAGAGTTTGTCCCGGAAATGCGCTCTGGCCGCCGCGAAGGCTGCCGCTGCTACATCACGGATGGCGCACGCAGGGGCAGTGCGCACGCGCGGACAGTTGAAGATAGCAAAGGGGCGAACTTCCGTGCCGCCCGGCCGCGCCTGACGGTCGCCAACGCGCTCGACGTGCTGGCGCACGCCTTCGCTGCGCCGGCGACATCAGCCACGACCGTACGGGCCGGAAGTGCGCCCCTCCGGGCTTACAGGGCTCCCTCGCCCTCGTGCCAGGGCGTGAGGATGCGCGGCCCGTCGGCGGTGACGGCGATCGTGAACTCGAAGTGAGCGGCCAGCGAGCCGTCCTGGGCGTAGATCGACCAGCCGTCGTCGCCCATGCGCACCATGTGGCGGCCGGCCGTGGTCATCGGCTCGACGGCCAGCACCATCCCCGGCTCCAGCAGCGGGCCCTTGCCGGCGTCGCCGTAGTTGGGGATCTGGGGCTCCTCGTGCATGTCGCGCCCGATGCCGTGGCCGACGAGCGAGCGGACGACCGACAGGCCCTCCCCCTCCACCGTGGCCTGCACGGCGTGCGAGACGTCGCCGAGGCGGTTGCCGGGGCGACACTGCTCCACGGCGTCGAAGAGCGAGCGGCGCGTGACCTCGAGCAGCTTCTCGGCGACCGGGGTGACCGGCCCGACCGGGAACGTCACGGCGCCGTCGGCGACCCAGCCGTCGTAGGTGACGCCGATGTCGATCGAGATGATGTCGCCCCTGCCGAGCCGGTAGGGCCCCGGGATGCCGTGGACCACCATGGCGTTGGGCGAGGCGCAGATCGACCCCGTGAACCCGCGGTAGCCCTTGAACGACGGCACCGCGCCCTGGGAGCGGATGTACTTCTCGACCGCCTGGTCGAGGTCGGCGGTCGTGACGCCCTCGCGAATCTTGCCGGCCACCAGCTTCATGGTGCGGGCGTGGATGGCGCCGGCGGCGGCCATCTTCTCGATCTCGGCGGGGGACTTCTTGACGATCACGGGGCAGCGGCTCCGACTACGAGCCTAGAGCTCGTCCTCGAGGCGCAGCGTTGCGACGGTCGCTCTGACGTGGTCGTGGACGTCGGTCGGCGAGCGGGAGCCGTCGAAGCGCCGCAGCAGGTCGCGGCCCTCGTAGTACTCCACGAGCGGCTCGGTCTGCTCGTGGTAGACGGCGAGGCGCTTGCGGATCGTGTCGGGCTGGTCGTCGTCGCGCTGGACGAGCCGCGAGCCGTCCTGGTCGCAGACCTCGTCGTGCTTGGGCGGGTCGAAGTCGACGTGGTAGGTGTGCCCCGACTTCACGCACGTGCGGCGGCCGCTGAGGCGCTTGACGACCTCGTCGTCGGGCACGTCGATCAGCAGCACGCCGCTGAGCTTGCGCCCGACCTTCTGGAGCGCCTCGCCCAGCGCGTCGGCCTGCGGCACGGTGCGCGGGAAGCCGTCCAGCAGGAAGCCGTCGCTGGCCTCCTCGCCCTCGAGCGCCTCGAGGATGACGCCGATGATCACGTCGTCGGGCACGAGCTCCCCGGCGTCCATGTACTCCTTGGCCTTCTTGCCCAGCTCCGTCCCGTCGGCCACCGCCGCGCGCAGGATGTTGCCGGTCGCGAAGTACGGAAGACCGAAGTCCTCCGTGAGCTTCTCGGCCTGGGTGCCCTTGCCGGCACCCGGAGGACCGACGAGGATGAGGTTGAGCTCGGACACGAGGGCGTTGTCAGACTCCTTGTGGACCGACCCCGCCGAGGGACCGGTCGCCGGAAGGTCCGGCATCCTACTTCAGGAAGCCTTCGTAGTTACGCATCATCAGCTGCGCCTCGAGTTGCTTCATCGTGTCGAGGGCGACCCCGACGACGATCAGCAGCGACGTGCCGCCGAAGTAGAACGACTGCGTGGCGCCCGTGGCCGCGATGAGGATCGTCGGGAACGCCGCGACGGCGGCCAGGTACAGCGCACCGGGGAACGTCAGCCGCGCGAGGATGCGATCGAGGAACTCGGCCGTCGGTCGGCCTGGCCTCACCCCCGGGATGAACCCGCCGTACTTCTTCAAGTTCTCGGCCTGGTCGACGGGGTTGAACGTCACCGCCGTGTAGAAGTAGGTGAAGAGGATGATGAAGACCGACTCGCCGATGACGTACGGCGCCTTGGTCGGGCTGAAGAACGTCGCGACGTCGCGGAAGAACGGCGTGTTGATCAGCTGGCCGACGGTGGGCGGGAACGCCATGATCGAGGCCGCGAAGATGACCGGGATGACGCCGGCCATGTTGACCCGCAGCGGCAGGTAGGTCTGGCCGCCGCCGCTCATCCGGCGGCCGATGACGCGCTTGGCGTACTGGACGGGGATGCGGCGCTGGCCCTCCTGGATGAACACGATCGCGCACACGACGCCGATCGCCAGGAACGGCATCATCACGACGAAGACCTGGTCGGGGTTGCTCCACCAGGAGGAGATGCCGCCGGGCAGGCGCGCGACGATCGAGGCGAAGATCATCAGCGAGATGCCGTTGCCGATGCCGCGCTGGGTGATCAGCTCGCCCATCCACATCAGCAGGATCGTGCCCGCGGTGAGCGACATGACGATCAGGAAGACGTGCGGCGTGTCGAACGTCGTGATGATGTTCTCGCCCGTCGACGGGGCCAGCGACTTGAAGAGGAAGACGTAGCCGATCGACTGCGCGAAGGCCAGGCCGACCGTCAGGTAGCGCGTGTACTGCGTGATGCGCGCCTGGCCGACCTCGCCCTCTTTCTGGAGCTTCT
>JAOPZP010000108.1 GCA_025964055.1 Conexibacter sp. | reverse complement strand
AGCGGCGCGTGGCCGAGCAGGCCGCCAAGGCGCGCCAGGAGCGCAGCCAGCGCATGGCCTACCTCCAGTCCCAGCTGACCCGGGACCGCGCGCTCGGTCCGGCCGCCGGCCGCGTCGCCGACGTGCTGGCCGTCGTGCATGAGGCCGTCATGGCGCGCATGCGCGAGATGGAGGCCGCGCTGGCCGCCGATCGCGCCGAGGGCGAGGGCGTCGCGGCCGAGCTGCGCGCGTGTGCGTCCCAGGAGGCCGAGATCCAGCGGCGCCTGTCGGACCGCAACGAGACGGTGACCCGCGCCGAGGTCCGCTCCCAGCAGCTGCGCGACCAGGAGGCCGAGGCCGCGCTGGAGCTCGGCGCGCTGGCCGAGAAGCTCGGGCTGGAGCCCGAGCCGCGCGACGAGCCGCTGCCGGTCGAGGAGGCCGTGCAGCTGCGCCAGCGCATCGAGCGCCTGATCAAGCGCCGCGAGCAGCTCGGCCCGGTCAACCCGCTGGCCAAGCAGGAGTACGACGAGGCGGTGGCGCACGTCGACGAGATGGAGCGCCAGCGGTCGGACCTCGAGACCGCGCTGCGCGAGCTGCGCGCGTTCATCCGCGACACCGACCGCCAGATCCGCGTCACGTTCACCGAGACGTTCGAGGCCGCCGCCAAGAACTTCGAGCAGCTGTCGCAGACGCTGTTCCCGGGCGGCGGCGGGCGGCTCTCACTGGTCCGCGAGGACAACACGCCGCGGCCGGTGCTCGGTGGCCAGAACGCCGACAGCGGCGATGGCGAGGCCGAGGTCGCAGCCGAGCAGGCCGCCGAGGCGGCGGCCGACGCCGAGGCCGAGGCGACCGAGGGCGGCATCGATCCCGACGACGACCTCGGCGTCGAGATCGAGAACACGCCCGCCGGCAAGTCGATGAAGCGCCTGACGCTGCTCAGCGGCGGCGAGAAGACCATGACCGCGATCGCCTTCCTGTTCTCCGTGTTCCTCGCCAAGCCGTGCCCGTTCTACATCCTCGACGAGGTCGAGGCGGCGCTCGACGACCTCAACATCACCCGCTACCTCGACCTCCTCCAGACCCACGCCGACCGCGCGCAGTTCATCGTCGTGACCCACCAGAAGCGGACGATGGAGGCCGCCGACACGCTCTACGGGGTGTCGATGGGCAACGACGGCGTCTCCAAGATCGTCTCGCGCAAGATGCCGAAGGAGTACGTGGCCGACGCCGAGGCGGCGGCGAACGGCGGCGGCGCGCGGGTCGGGGCGCCGGCGTAGGGCTGGAGGGCGCCGGCGCGGCTGGCGCTCCGCTCGGACGCGGTCGCGGCACGAAGCGTGGTCCGTCGGCACTGACGAGAGCGACCGTATGGGCGCCGCGGGCGCCGCCGGTCGTCCGCGGGCGTTCCGAGGATCCGTGTCGTCCTGCCCGGGATATACGCGGGTCAGGCGAAACGGCCCGTCCCGAGAGGTCCGTGCCGCCGCAACACGGCTCGGCTCCCTCGGGCGGGTGGGCCTCTTCGGCGCGGTCTCGCCGGGCCAAACGGGCCCATCCCCAGCGGCCACGATGCTCGCCAACGGGTGGGCCTGTCGGCGGACGCCAGACGTCCGCACCCAGGCCCACCCCCTCCCGGACGAACGCCGCGCCGCTGGGCAGCTGCGGGTCGCCGGTCAGCTTCCCGGCCGCCTGCTCTCCGGCGACGAACGCGTCGGCGTCGCTGGCCTGGCCCAGCCGGTACGGCGTGCGGCAGTCCTTGACGCTCGGCGTCAGAGCAACGTCCGCCCGGAACGCCGGACCGTCACCCGCAGGTTGGTGTACTTGCCCTGTCCGGCGCTCCTGTAGGACAACGATGGCGCCCCCACGCTCGCGCGCTACAGCGCCTTCTCGCCCCAGAAGCTCGCGAACGGGTTCGCGTTGAAGTTGCCGATCGGCTCGTACCCGGCGCGCTCGTACATCGCCTGCGCCGCCGGCTGCTGTGCGCCGGTGTCCAGCCGCGCGATCCGGTAGCCGAGCCGGCGGGCCTCGTCCTCCAGGCCCTCCAGCAGCACCTTCGCGAGCCCGCGCCCGCGCGCGTCCGGCACCACGTACATGCGCTTGATCTCGCACGCCTCGTCGTCTAGGCGCTTGAGCCCGCCGCCGGCGACGGCGCGACCCTCGCCGTCGAACACCACCACGAACGCCCCTCCGGGCGGTCCCAGGTCCGCCGGCGTCGCCGTCGGCGCTCCCGGCACGTCGATCGGCCCGTACATCTCGGAGACCTCCGCGACCATCGCGTCGACGAGGTCGGTGGCGGGCGACTGATCGGACGGGACGGTTTCGACGCGCAGCACCCCGCTATCTTCGCGCGCCATGGCCCGTGACTGGCGCGACCTCTTCCTGACCGGCGACGACGCCGGCTCCATCGCGACCGCCGACGAGGCCGGTGACGACTCGCCGCGCCGCGGCGGGTTCTTCCGGCGCCTGCGCGAGAACCTGTCCAAGACCCGCGAGGCGCTGACCTCCGAGATCCAGGCGACGCTGTTCGACACGCTCGACGAGGAGACCTGGGAGCGCCTCGAGGAGGCGCTCATCATGGCCGACGTCGGCGCGCGCACGACCGCGGGCGTCGTCGGCCAGCTCGAGCAGGAGGCGACCTCCGGTCAGGTCGAGGGCGGCCCCGCGCTGCAGGAGCGCCTCGTCGAGCTGCTGGCCGACATCGCCAGGACCGGCACCGACACCATCGACCTGCGCCACGAGCCGACGGTCATCATGGCCGTCGGGGTCAACGGCACCGGCAAGACCACCACCATCGGCAAGCTCGCCTGGCACCTGCGCCAGGAGCTCGGCAAGACCGTCCTGCTCGGCGCGGCCGACACGTTCCGCGCCGCCGCGGTCGAGCAACTCACCGAGTGGGCGCGCCGCGCCGATGTCGACATCGTCACCGGCCCCGAGGGGTCTGACCC
Organism: Conexibacter sp.; assembly: GCA_025964055.1. Classification (GTDB taxonomy): domain Bacteria; phylum Actinomycetota; class Thermoleophilia; order Solirubrobacterales; family Solirubrobacteraceae; genus Baekduia. The sequence goes on along the minus strand of JAOPZP010000108.1, from coordinate 3,196 downwards.
CGGCGCCGTCGCGTTCGACGCCGTCAAGCAGGGGCGCGAGCGCGGAGTCGACGTCGTGATCATCGACACCGCCGGGCGCCTGCACAACCAGGACGAGCTGATGGCCGAGCTGACGAAGATCCGCCGCGTCATCGCCAAGCAGATGCCCGACGCGCCGCACGAGACGCTGCTGACGATCGACTCGACCACCGGCCAGAACGGCGTCCGGCAGGCCAAGCTGTTCTCCGAGGCGGTGCCGGTCGACGGCATCGTGCTCACCAAGCTCGACGGCACCGCCAAGGGCGGCATCGCCCTCGCGATCGCCGGCGAGCTGAACATCCCGGTCAAGCTGATCGGCATCGGCGAGGCGCTGGAGGACCTGCGCCCGTTCGATGCGGATGATTTCGCGCGGGCGCTGGTGGCGAGCTGAGCGTGCCGGGGCGGTACAGTCGCCCCGAATGGACCCCTGGGTGGTGTGGCTGATTGCGGGAGTCTTCGCCTCCGTGGGGGAGATCCTCACCGCGGGCTTCTTCCTGGCGCCGTTCGCCGTCGGGGCGTTCGCCGCGATGCTGGCCTCGTTGGCCGGCGGCGGCGACGTGGTCCAGCTCCTCACCTTCGCGGTCGTGACGATGGCCAGCTTCGGCGTCCTGCGGCCGATCGCCCGGCGCCACATGCACGTCCCGCCGCAGATCCGCACCGGCACGGCCGCGCTGGTCGGCCGGCCCGCCATCGTGCTCGAGCGCATCGCCAACGACGAGAACGTCGGGTCGGTGCGCCTCGACGGCGAGGTCTGGACCGCTCGCGCCTTCGACGACGACCTGGTCATCGCGCAAGGCACCAAGGTGCAGGTCATCGAGATCCGCGGCGCCACCGCGCTCGTCGCCCCATGAACCCGCAACGCCAACCCTGGAGGTGAAGACGTGGTCGCCCTGATCGCCCTGGTCGTCGTCCTGCTCTTCGCGCTGTTCGTCGCGTCGCAGACCATCCGGATCATCCCGCAGGCCCGTGCCGGCGTCGTCGAGCGCCTCGGCCGCTACAGCCGCACGCTGCAGCCCGGCCTGACGATCGTCCTGCCGTTCATCGACCGCGTTAAGCCGCTGATCGACCTCCGCGAGCAGGTCGTCGGGTTCCCGCCCAACGGCGTGATCACCGAGGACAACGTCACGGTGAACATCGACACGGTGCTGTACTTCACGATCACCGATCCCAAGAGCGCGTCCTACGAGGTCGCCAACCCGCTGCAGGCGATCGAGCAGCTCACGGTCACCACGCTGCGCAACGTCATCGGCGGGTTGACGCTGGAGCAGGCCCTCACCAGCCGCGACCAGATCAACACGCAGCTGCGCATCGTCCTGGACGAGGCGACCGGCCGCTGGGGCATCCGGATCAACCGCGTGGAGCTGAAGGCCGTCGACCCGCCGGCCGGCATCCAGGAGGCGATGGAGAAGCAGATGCGCGCCGAGCGCGACCGGCGCGCAGCGATCCTCACCGCCGAGGGCTCCAAGCAGGCGCAGATCCTGAATGCCGAGGGCGAGAAGCAGTCGGCGGTCCTGCGCGCCGAGGGCGCCAAGTCGGCCGCGATCCTGCGGGCCGAGGGCGAAGCGCAGGCGATCGGGACGGTCTTCGAGGCGATCCACAAGGGCGACCCCGACCCCAAGCTCCTCAGCTACCAGTACCTGCAGATGCTCCCGAAGATCGCCCAGGGCGACGCCAACAAGGTGTGGGTCATCCCGTCGGAGTTCACCCGGGCGCTGAACAACATCTCCGGCGCGTTCGGCGACCCGGGCGGCGACGCCGCGCCCGCCGCGCCGCCGCCGGCCCCGCCCGCTCCACCCACGACCCCGAGGCAGCTCGACGATGGACCTCGTCCGGCCTGACGTCGACGCCTACGCGACCGAGCACACCACGCCGCCGCCGGGGTGGCTGGATCGCGTGCACGCCGAGGCGGTCGCCGACCTGCCCTACGCCTCGATGCTCAGCGGGCCGGTGGTCGGCCGGCTGCTGCAGACGCTCGTCGCCGTGACGCAGGCGCGGCTGGTGGTCGAGGTCGGCACCTACGCCGGCTACAGCGCCCTGGCCATGGCGCAGGGACTGCCGCCGGGCGGGCGCGTCGTGACCCTCGAGCTCGACGAGGGACACGCCGACTTCGCCCAGCGCCAGTTCGACGCCTCGCCCGTCGGCGACCGCATCGAGCTCGTCCGCGGGCCGGCGCTCGAGTCGCTGGAGCGGCTCGACGGCCCCTACGACCTCGTCTTCATCGACGCCGACAAGGTCGGCTACCCCGACTACTACGAGGCGGCGCTGGCCAAGCTCGCGCCCCACGGCCTCATCGTGGCCGACAACACGCTGCGCGACGGCAACGTGCTCGACCCGCGCACCGACGCCGACCGGACCATCGCCGCGCTCAACCGCGCGTGGGCGACCGACGAGCGCGTGGTCGCCACCCAGCTGACGGTGCGCGACGGGCTGACGCTGATCCGCCGGGCCTGAGGGGCCCCGCAGGCGTCGCTGGGCGGCTGAGCGCGCCGTACACTGAAGGCAACGTGTTCGACACCCTTGCCGAGAAGCTCCAGGAGACGCTGTCGGACGTCCGCGGTCGCGGCACGCTGACCGAGGACGACGTCAACAAGGCCATGCGCGAGATCCGTCTCGCGCTGCTGGAGGCCGACGTCAACTTCAAGGTCGTCAAGCAGTTCACGCAGACGGTCAAGGACCGCTGCCTGGGCGCCGGCGTCATCGGCCAGCTCAACCCCGGCCAGCAGGTCGTCAAGATCGTCAACGAGGAGCTCACCGCCCTCATGGGCGGCTCCTCGGCCGGCATCACCTTCTCGCCGCGCCCGCCGACCGTGATCCTCATGGCCGGCCTCCAGGGCTCGGGCAAGACGACCGCGACCGCCAAGCTCGCGCGCTACCTGAAGGAGAACAACGGCTCCTCGGTCGCCGTCGCGGCCTGCGACGTCTACCGCCCCGCGGCCGTCGAGCAGCTCGTCAAGGTCGGCGGCCAGGCCGGCGCCGCCGTCTACGAGCAGGGGACCGACAAGGACCCGGTCGACATCGCCGCCTGGGCGCTGGACCGCGCGAAGGCCGAGGGCAAGGACGTCCTCATCGTCGACACCTCGGGCCGCCTGCACATCGACGAGCGCCTCATGCAGGAGCTCAAGGACATCCGCAAGGTCGTCAAGCCGCACGCGATCCTGCTGGTCGTCGACGCGATGAC
>JAOPZP010000100.1 GCA_025964055.1 Conexibacter sp. | reverse complement strand
TGACCTACGCCCAGCTGCGCACGCTGGACTGCGGCACCCGCCACGCCCCGGCGGGCGATCCGTTCGTGCCGACGCAGCAGGCCGTGCCCGGCACGCACATGCCCAAGCTCGCGCAGGTCTTCGCGCTGGCCCAGCGCTACGGCGCCAAGGACGTGCAGTTCAACATCGAGACCAAGCTCGACCCGACCCTGCCCGGCGAGACCGTCGGGCCCGACACGTTCGCTCGCAAGGTGATCGATCAGATCCGCAAGGCGAAGGTCCAGCGCCGCAGCCTGCTGCAGTCCTTCGACTGGCGCACGCTGAAGATCGCGCGCTCGGTCGCGCCCTCCCTGCGGCGCGTCGCGCTGGCCCAGCCCGCCACCGTCTTCCCCGGATCCCCGTGGACGGCCGGGTACAAGATCGCCTCCAACAGGCCGTTCGACGACGGGTCGGTCGCCGCGGTCGTGGCCAAGGACCTCAAGGCCGACGTCATCTCGCCGGTCGCCCCGTCCACGACGCCGCGCCTGATCAAGTCCTCGCACAACCTGGGCCTGCCGGTCATCCCCTGGACGGTCAACGAGAAGGCCGACATGGCCAAGCTGATCGACGCGGGCGTCGACGGCCTGATCAGCGACTACCCCGACCGCCTGCGCGAGGTCGTCGCCGCCAGGGGCAAGGAGCTCCCCGAGCCGCTCGCCTCCCCGTTCGACGTGGAGGCCCACCGCGGCGGCCGCGGCGTCCGGCCCGAGAACACGCTCGCGTCGTTCTCCTATGCCTTGGACCACCACGTCGACACGCTCGAGCTCGACACCGGCGTGACCAAGGACGGCGTGCTGGTCGTCTCCCACAACCGCCAGGTCAACCCGGTGCACTGCACCGGCCCCTACGGCGGCCAGCTGATCAAGGACCTCACCTTGGCCCAGATCAAGGAGGAGGACTGCGGGCACCTCGACCCCGGCTTCCCCGACCAGGTCGACCAGGGCCTGCAGCGGATGCCGACGCTGCAGGAGGTCTTCGACCTCGTCCGCGCGCGCGGTGACGACCACGTGCGGTTCAACATCGAGACCAAGATCTCGCCGACGGTCGACGACACCGTGCCCTACGACCAGTTCACGGCCCGGCTCGTGCACGCCATCGAGGCCAACGACCTGCAGGACCGCGCGATGATCCAGTCCTTCGACTGGCGCACGATCCGGCTGAGCAAGCGGCTGGATGCGAGCATCGAGACCGTCGCGCTGGTCTGGCAGTACGCCGGGGCCGACTGCGACGACATCACCGACGAGTGCTCGCTGGAGGCCGTCGTCGGCGACCCGACCGTGACGTCGCCCTGGACGGGCGGCCTCGACTGGTGGGACTACCGTGACCTCGGCCGGCTCGTCAAGGCGGCCGGCGCCGACGTCGTCTCCGCCAACTGGCAGGTCCACGACCCCGACCAGTCGCACGTCGACTCGCCCGACGAGTACCTGCGGACCGACCCGGCGATCTACCACGGCCCGACCGTCCCGCAGCTGCAGGACGCCGGCCTGCGGGTCGTGCCCTACACCGTCGACGACGAGGCCACCATGCAGCACGTGATCGACCTCGGCGTCGACGGCATCATCAGCGACTACCCCGAGCGCCTCCAGCTGGTGGCGCAGCGCAACGGCCTGGGCTGAACCGCGAAGCCAATCCCCCCGCGGCGTCGAGGGACCATTCGATCTCGCTGTGCGAGATTCAGTCGTCCCTCGACGTCCGCCGGCCGTCGCGGGATGCCCGCCGTCGCTGGTCGTACCATTGCCCCATCGCCGCCCCGCCGGACAGCACGGACGCCGCGCTGGAGCGCCCGGACACGCGCTCGCTGAGCGGGCGCGTCCGCGACGAGCTGCTGCAGGCCATCCACGACGACGCCTTCCCCGAGGGCCGGCTGCCGCCCGAGGCCGAGCTCGCCGCGCAGGTCGGCGTCAGCCGCACGACGATCCGCGCCGCCCTGCAGTCGCTGGCCGACGACGGCATCGTCTCGCGCCGGCGCCGCCACGGCACGGTCGTCAACCGCCACGTGCTGCGCAGCTCGATGGGGCTCAACCGCCTCGTCTCGTTCCGCTCGCTGATCGAGCAGTCCGGCCACGTGCCGTCGGTCGACCCGCAGGTCCACCGTGCGCAGGGCGCCGAGGAGGACGCCGCCGAGGCGCTGGGCCTGGAGCCCGGAACGCCATGCCTGCTCGTCAAGCGCCTGCTGCGCGCCGGCGGCGAGCCCGTCATCCACATCGCCGACACGGTCGCGCTGGACCGCCTGCCGGAGCTGGGCGCGATCGTCGACGCCGACTCGACCTTCGAGTTCCTCGCCGCCAACGGCGCAGGCATCGTCGACCACGTCCGGGCCGAGCTCGTCCCCCGCGTCGCCGACCATGCCTCGCCGCGCGAGCTCGACATCGCCCGCGGCACGCCGTACATCGAGCTGCGCGAGACGCTGTTCACGCGCGACCACGAGCGCATCGCCTTTTCGCGCATCGCCGTGGACGACACGCTCGTGCGGCTCTCGCTGGTGCGCCGCGACATCTAGCCCTCGACCGAGTGGACAACCCGGTTCCGACCGGGTGACCAATGGCACGGAGCGGTTGCGACGCAATAGTCGTACCTATGAGCAACCACGACGCCGCGCGCACCCGGGACGCCCAGGACCTCGCCGGGTTCGGCTATCAGCAGCAACTGCATCGGAAGCTCGGGAGCTACGCCTCCTTCGCCGCCGGCTTCTCGTTCGTCTCGATCCTGACGACCGTCTTCCAGCTGTTCTTCTTCGGCTTCTCCTTCGGTGGTGCTGCGTTCTTCTGGACGTGGCCGATCGTCTTCTTCGGGCAGCTCCTCGTGGCGCTCTGCTTCTGCGAGCTGGCGGCGCGCTACCCCATCTCGGGCTGCATCTACCAGTGGTCGCGAAGGCTCTCCACCGCGACCATCGGCTGGTTCGCCGGCTGGACGATGCTCGTGGCGCAGATCGTCACCGTGTCCGCCGCGGCGATCGCGCTGCAGGTCGTGCTGCCGACGCTGTGGTCGGGCTTCCAGCTCGTCGGCAGCGACCCGGCGCTGACGTCGACCGACGGCGCCACCAACGCCGTCCTGCTCGGCGTCATCCTCATCACGCTCACGACGATCGTCAACGCGCTCGGCGTGTCGCTGATGTCGCGCATCAACGTGATCGGCGTGACGTGCGAGCTGGTCGGCGTCGTCGCCCTGGTCATCCTGCTCTTCACCCACGCCGAGCGCGGCCCGAGCGCGGTGCTGCACCAGACCGGCGCCGCGCCGGGCGGCTACTTCGGCGCGTTCCTGATCTCCTCGCTGATGGCCGCCTACGTGATGGTCGGCTTCGACTCGGCCGGGGAGCTGTCGGAGGAGACGAAGGATCCCCGGCGCACCGCGCCGCGGGCGATCCTGCGGGCGCTGACCGCCTCGGGCGTCGGCGGCGGCCTCCTGCTGCTGGCGGGGATCCTGGCCGCGCCGTCGCTGACCAACGGCGACCTGGCGGCCGGCGGCCTGCCCTACGTGCTGACCAGCTCGCTGGGCGACACGGTCGGCAAGATCTTCCTGGCGGACGTGACGATCGCCATCTGCGTCTGCACGCTGGCGATCCAGACGGCCGCCACGCGGATGATGTTCTCCATGTCGCGCGACCGGGTCCTGCCGGGCCAC
>JAOPZP010000077.1 GCA_025964055.1 Conexibacter sp. | reverse complement strand
TCCGGTCGCCGTCCTCGAACGCGAAGCACAGCTGGTAGAAGGCCCGCAGGATCGGGGACTCGGCCAGCGTCGACGGCTTCGCGCCGTGGCGCGCCAGCCACGCGGTGAGCTCCTCGTCGTTGGCCTGGGCGAAGCCGCCCGCCTCGATCTCGTCGAGGTGGTCGACGAGGATGCCGCGGAAGACCGTCGAGGTCAGGTCGAAGGTCATCGCGTAGCGGTCGCCGCCGGTGACCTTCCAGATCGCGTCGCGCAGCAGGCGCAGCAGGCGGCAGACGACGGGCTCCTCGCCGTCGTCCTCGTCGGCGCCGAGGTGCAGCAGCGGATCGGTGAGCCGGAGGAAGCCCTCGAGCACGTCGCCGAGGTCCAGGTGGTCGTCCTCGCCGCCGAGGAAGCTCTCCAGCGCCAGCAGGAAGCGGTCGACGACCGCGTCGAGCGCCTTCATCGCCAGCGACGCGTGGTCGGGCGGCTCGACGAGGCGCAGCGTGCGGATCGCGTCGTGCAGGTAGCGGTGCAGGGTCGGGGGCGTCGTCGGGATGCCCGGCACGCCGTCGTTGCCGGGGAAGTGGAAGTGGCGGGGGATCCACTCGTCGTGCTCGGTGTGGTCGAGCAGGACGACCTCGTCGGTGGGGTGGAACGCGTCGCGCCAGGTGCGCAGCGGCGCGCCCTCGGGGCGGTCGAGCGCCTCGTAGACCCGCCGGATGACGTCGAAGGCGTTCTCGTAGAAGCCGAACCAGACGTGGAGCCCGTGCTCCTCGATCCGCAGGGCGCCGGACTCGAGGCGACGTCCGCTGGCGCCCTTGCCGCCGCAGCGCCAGCCGAGCTGGTGGACGGTCACCTCGTAGCGCTCGCGCAACTCGGGCGTGGCCGTCAGCTCGAAGGCGGCGGTCAGCCCACCGGCCCCGCCGCCGAGGATCGCCACACGCCGTCGTTCAGTGGACCCCATGAAACGGGCGACCGTAGTCCACTCCGGCGCCGGAGGCAACCACTCCATGGTCCAGAGCGGTAGGACGCCGCGTCGTGGTCGGGGCCGCCGGCGGCGCGCGCCCGCCGGGCGCGTTCGCCGGCGCCACGGAACGTCGTTCCGTCACGACGAACGCCTAGGGAGTGCACGGAGCCGAGGAACCATGCCGGAGACCCCAACCATGACCACGAACATCGTCGTACCTGCCGACGGCTCGCCCGCCGCCGAAGCAGCAGCCTGGTACGCCGGGGCCGTGGCCGAAGGGCGTGGCGGCAAGGTTCACGTCGTGGCGGCATGGGAGCCGCCGGGCGCGCGCGCACAGGAGCTGGCACGGACGCTGGGTCGCCGGGCCGAGGTCGACGCCGTTCTCGCGGACGTCGAGGGAGCACTCAGTGCTGCCGGCCTGACGGTCAGCGGCCACGTCCGCCGGTGCGGGCTGGTCGCGGCCCTGTGTGCGGTCGCCAGCGAGCACGACGCCGAGTTGATCGTGGTGCCGGCGGGATGGACCTCGCTCGCCCGCGAGCTGCGCTGGCGGGCCTCCTGCCGCGTGGACATGCTCGTCGTCGACAGCGGCCGGCATCCGGGCTTCCGCCCGTTCCCGGTCGCGATGGCGCGGTAGGACCCGCTGCACCCGCGGCCGGCGGTCGTCGCCGAGCGGACGAGGATGTCGCTCGGCGAGGAGCGCCGGCCGGGGTGCGGAGGGATGGCGCGCGGCGGGCCTAGATCGTCAGGCGCCCCATCTGCGCCTCGGGGTAGCGCGTCCCCGCGGCCGCGGGCAGCGCCGCGGTGATCTCGGCCAGCTCGTCGGGGCTCAGCGTCACGTCCAGCGCCGCGACGTTCTCCTCCAGGCGCGAGACCTTGCGCGTGCCGGGGATCGGCACGATGCCGTCCCACTGCGCCAGCACCCAGGCCAGCGCGAGCTGCGCGGGCGTGACGCCTTTGGCGGCGGCGAGGCGCTGCACGACCGCCACGAGGTCCAGGTTCTTCTGGAAGTTCTCGCCCTGGAAGCGCGGGTTGTCGCGGCGGAAGTCGTCGGCGGCGAGGTCGTCGAGCGACGTGATCGCGCCGGTCAGGAAGCCGCGGCCCAGCGGCGAGTACGCGACGAGGCCGATGCCGAGCTCCTTCAGCGTTCCGATCACGCCGTCCTCGATGTCGCGCGACCACAGCGAGTACTCGCTCTGGACGGCGGCGATCGGGTGCACGGCGTGCGCGCGGCGGATCGTCTCGGGGCCGGCCTCGCTGAGGCCCAGCGCGCGGACCTTGCCCTCGGCGACCAGCTCGGCCATCGCGCCGACGGTCTCCTCGATCGGCGTGTCCGGGTCGACGCGGTGCTGGTAGTAGAGGTCGACGTGGTCGACGCCGAGGCGCTGCAACGACCCCTCGATGCTGGCGCGGACGTACTCGGGCCGCCCGTTGACGCCGCGCGCCTTGGGATCGTCGGCATCGCGCACGATGCCGAACTTCGTGGCGAGCACGACCTCGTCGCGGCGGCCGGCGATCGCCCGGCCGACCAGCACCTCGTTGGTGTGCGGGCCGTAGACGTCGGAGGTGTCGAGCAGCGTGACGCCGAGGTCGAGGGCGCGGTGGATGGTGGCGACGGACTCGGCGTCGTCGCTGGCGCCGTAGAACTCGCTCATGCCCATGCAGCCGAGGCCGAGGGCCGAGACGGTGAGCGGGCCGAGGGTGCGGGTCTGCATCTCGAAGACCTTCCGGTAGTTGTCGGTCTGGCCAGCGTAGGCCGTCGTCGCGGCCGCTCGGCGGCGCGGCCGGGTACCGTCACGACCGGTGACGACTGCCACGGCGAAGGGGCTGCCCGGCCTCGGTCGCGTCCCTCCGATCGGGCTCGTGCTCACCGGGGTGACCTCGATCCAGTTCGGCGCGGCGCTCGCCGCGACGATGTTCGACGACCTCGGCCCGGGCGGCACCTCGCTGCTGCGGCTGATGTTCGCCGCGCTGGTCCTGATGGTCCTCTGGCGCCCGCGCGTGCGCGGGCGCCCGCCGCGCGCACTGCGGCTCGTCGTCCTCTTCGGGCTGACGCTCGGCGCGATGAACCTGTTCTTCTACGAGGCGCTGGAGCGCATTCCGCTCGGGGTCGCCGTGACGATGGAGTTCGCCGGCCCGCTCGGCGTCGCGGTGGCGACGTCGCGCCGGCGCCTGGACCTGTTCTGGGCCGGCCTCGCGGCGCTGGGCATCGTGCTGCTGTCCAATCCGTTCGGCGGCCAGGGACTCGACCCCGTCGGCGTCGTCCTGATCCTCGCGGCCGCGGCGTGCTGGGCGGCCTACATCCTGATCGCGCAGCGCGCGACGCACGTCTTCGACGGCAGCGAGGGCCTGGCGCTGGCGATGGTCGTCGCCGCGCTCGTGCCGGTGATCCCCGGCATCGCCGAGGCGGGCTCCGCGCTCCTGCAGCCCGACCTGGTGGCCTTGGGGTTCGGCGTCGCGCTGCTCAGCAGCGTCGTCCCCTACAGCCTGGAGACCGAGGCGCTGCGGCGCATGCCCGCCAACGTCTTCGGCGTGCTCATGAGCCTGGAGCCGGGGGTCGCCGCGCTGGCCGGCTTCCTCGTGCTCGGCCAGGCGCTGGGCGTCCGCGAGCTGGTGGCGATCGGGCTGGTCGTGGCGGCCAGCGTCGGCGTCTCGCGGTCCGCCGCGCCATCCCCCGAGGCCTGACCCAGCGCGGTCGGGGATACTGCGCCCGCGGGTACTGCCCGTAGCAAGCCGTGCTGCCACTCAATTTGCCCAACGTACTGACCGTCGTGCGGATCCTCCTGGTCCCGGTGCTGGTCGTCGCGCTGTTGGGGGAGACGGGCAACGACCTGCTGGCGGCGATCGTCTTCGCGGCCGCCTCGGCCACCGATGCGATCGACGGCTACATCGCGCGGGCGCGCAACTCGATCACGACGTTCGGCAAGTTGATGGACCCGATCGCCGACAAGCTGCTGGTCATCGCGGCGCTCTTCGCGCTCGTGTCGCTGGACCGGCTGCAGCCGTGGATCGCGATGGTCATCGTCACGCGCGAGCTGGCGGTCACGGTGACGCGCATGGCGGCGACGGCGCAGGGCGTGATCATCCCCGCCGCGGGCTGGGGCAAGGTCAAGACGATGGTCCAGGTGGCCGCGATCTTCTTCCTGATCGCCTTCGACCCGACGCCGCTCTGGGTCGACCTGCTGGTCTACGCCGCCGTGGCCGTGACCGTGATCTCGGGCGTCGACTACTTCTTCGGCCTGCGCCGCATGCTGCGCGAGGCCGAGGAGCGCCGGCTGCAGCACAAGGCCGCCGACGCGGCCACCGAGCCGCGGTCCTAGACGACGGTCGGGACCGGCACGGCCGGCGCCGGCAGGCAGGCCTCGGCGGTCAGCGCCCGCAGCGTGCCGCGCTGCGCCAGGCGCTCCAGCGCCGCGACCGCGCTGGGGTGGAACTGCGCGCCGTCGTGGCGGCGCACCTCCTCCAGGGCCGCCTCGTAGGACTTCGGCGCGCTGTAGACGCGCGCGCCAGTCATGGCGTCCCAGCCGTCGGCCAGCGCCATCAGCCACGCGCCCTCGATGATCTGGTCGCCGGCCAGGCCGTCGGGGTAGCCGCGGCCGTCGTGGCGCTCGTGGTGGCCGCGCACCCAGGCGACCTGCTCGGGATCCAGGACGCCGGCCACGATGCGCGCGCCGAGGTCGGCGTGGCGCTTGATGATCTCGTACTCGGTGTCGTCCAGCCGGCCGGGCTTGCTCAGCACGGCGTCGGGCACGCCGATCTTGCCGACGTCGTGGACCAGCGCCGCGTCGTGCAGGCGCGCGACCCCGGCGGCCGACCAGCCGGCCTCGGTCGCCAGCTCGGAGGCGAGCGCGGCGACGCGCTCGGAGTGGCGGATCGTCGCCGGGTCCTTGGCGTCGATGGCCTTGGCCAGCGCGCCGAGCGCGGCCAGCGCGCGGGCGTGCTCGAGGCGGTCGGCGCGCTCGTCGGCCGAGAGCTCCTCGACCACCTGCGGGCTGTAGCGGATGCACGCGTCGCGGCCGTGGGCCTTGGCCCAGTACAGCGCGCCGTCGGCCAGGCGCAGCAGCTCCTCGGGCTCGACGGCCTGGGTGAGGTCGCACACGCCTGCCGAGAGCGTCATGACGCCGGCCTGGTCGAAGGGCGCCGCGGCGACGGCGCGGCGCACGCGCTCGGCCGCGGCGTGGGCCTCCTCGCCGCCGACGCCCGGCATCAGCAGCGCCAGCTCGTCGCCGCCGATGCGCGCGACGATCTCGCCCTTGCGCGACGCCGCGGACATCCGGCGGGCGGTCTCGGCCAGCACGGCGTCGCCGCCGACGTGGCCCAGCGAGTCGTTGACCTGCTTGAAGTGATCGATGTCGAAGACCACGACGGCGAGCTCGCGGCCGTGGCGCAGGGCGGAGGCGACCTCCTCGCGCAGGCGCTCGTGGAAGGCGCGGTGGTTGACGAGGCCGGTGAGCGGGTCGGTGGTCGCCTGGGCGACGAGCCGCGCCTGGGCGTCGGCGTTGGCGATCGCCATGCTCATCAGTGCCGCGAAGCGCTCGACGCGCAGCTCGACGTCGGCGGGCAGGTCGGCGGTGGAGGTGGTGCAGACGATCAGCGCGCCCCAGAGGCGCGCGTCGATGACGACCGGCGCCGCGATCCGCTGGGTGTAGGGCGCCATGGTCAGCTCGTGCTCGCCGCGCTCGTCGAAGCGCTCGGCCACGCCGGTGCGGCGCAGCCGGTCGATGGCGCTGCCGGGCGCGATCGCGACGGACGTCGGCAGGGGCGGAGCGTCGAAGCCGCCGACCACGCCCTGGCCGATGCAGCGCACGACGTCGGAGCCGGGCTGGAAGGCGACGACGACGCCGACGTGCAGCGCCGTCAGCGTCGCGACCTCGCGGCCGGCCAGCTCGGCGACGTCCTGCGGGCTGGCGCCGCCGGCGACGGCGGTGGCGACGCGCCGCAGCGCCGCATCCTCCTCGGCCAGGCGGCGGTGCTGGTCGAACATCCGGCGGCGGTCGGCCGTCAGCGACGACAGCATGTAGAGGCAGGCCGCGATCATCACCGCGAAGGCCTGGGCCTGCAGCACGTCGGACGCCGGATGGCCGGTGGCCAGCGGGCCGTGCCCCGCGGCGGTGGAGTCGACGGCGATGATGGTCAGCCCGAAGGCAGCGGCCGACGCGCTCAGCGGCGACGAGCGCAGCACGAGCCACACGCCCATCGGGATCAGCAGCCAGATCTGGCCCTGGGCGCTGTGGAAGACGGCCTGCGCCACGAGGAGGACCAGGCCGCAGGCCGTGACGTCCTCGACGACCCGCAGTGCCCGCGGGCGGGGCAGCGAGCGGCCGACCGCCAGCAGCATCGGCGTCAGCAGGAGCATCCCGACCATGTCGCCCATCGCCCAGCGCAGCACCGCGGTGGCCCAGTCGGGGCCGAGCATCTGACCCTGCAGCCACAACGTGGTCTGACCGATCACGGCGCTGCACAGCGCCCCCGCGGCGATGGCGAGCAGGCCGGCGCAGCGGCGGACGTCGGCGCGCTGGATGGGTCGTACGAAGCGGCCGATGAGCACGACGCACAGCACGACCTCGACGGTCGGGGCCAGCGCGCCGCCGATCGCGCCGACCGGACCATGCACGCCGGTCGCCTTGGCCGCGTAGGCCCCGAGCAGCACGCCGGGCCACAGCCCGACGCCGCCCCGCAGCAGCAGACCCAGCGCGATGCCGGCGGCGGGCCACACGGCCACGACGCCGCTGCTGAGCGAGGTGGCCAGCGCCAGGCGGGTGGCCAACGCGTAGAGGACCGCCACGCCGAGGATGCGCAGCAGCCGCCCTGGGGGAGGGGACGTCACCCCCCGGGCGTCGGCACCCGCTCACCGGTCTTGAGGGCGACGGTCAGCGCCCGCGCCTCACGGGGCGGCTAGATGCGCCCGTCCAGCCACTCCCGCATCGTCACGTGGCGCTCGGCGTGCTCGCCGGATTCGAGCTCGCGCCGGAGCTCGTCGAGCTGCCCGTGGCGCTCCGCCACGACGTTGTGCTGGTGGATCGTCTCGAGGTTCTCCTGGCGCGCGGAGACGAACGCGCGGGGATCGAGCTCGGGCAGGCCGTCGGCGACGCCCTTGATCATCTCGCGGACGCAGTCCTCGACGAAGCGCGGACGGCGGTGGGCCTTCTCGACGACGGCGGCCTCGTCCGAGCGCTTCATCATCTCGTAGATCTCGGAGGACATCGAGTCCTCGACGATGCGCAGCAGCGTGGCCGCGTCGATGTCGAGGTCGACGTCCTCGGGGCAGCCGACGTGCAGCGTGCCGAGGCCGCGCTGGTTGTGGGTCGCCACGGGGACGCTCTCGAAGATCTGCTCGATCTGGTGGTCGTCGAACCCGTCCGCGCTCAGACGTTGCCGTGCCGCTCCGGCAACCAGCTGCTGGGCGCACGGGCAGGCCGTGATGCCCTGGGCGGCGACGCCGATGAGCCGGCGCGTGCCGGTCTCGGTCGCCACCGCGGTGCCGAAGAGCGTGTACAGCTCCTGCGTCTGGATGCCGCTCACGGGCGCCGGCTTGTTCTCCGGGTAGCGGGCTGCGATCGTCACCTCGGCGCGCTTGGCGTCCTGACGCTGGCGCACCTCCTCGGCGATCCGCTGGGCCAGCTCCTCGGCCCGGAAGGCCGAAGTTCCCAGGATGACCTCGCCGATGACGTCGTTGACGGTCTCCTCGAAGCGCGACATGTGCGCGCCCTTCTGCTGGGGCCCGAGGTCGACGAAGCACTCGAGCTTGGCCCAGTAGAGCTCCTCGTGGCCCTCGCGCGAGATCCGGATGACCTTCTCCACGCCGGTGACCCCGACGCGGGAGAGCGAGACGTGCACGGTGGGCCGCTGAGCCTGGACGTCCGGGGAGGCTTGCGGGGTGGCGGTCGGCTGCATGACCCGATTCAGCCTATCGACCACAGATCATGGGATTCCCTGCTGCTCCTAACCTGTGCTAACAATCCCGTCGTCGGCTACGAGTCCCTCCGTCGGAGACGAGAGGAAACCAAGGCTCAGCCTCCTGCGGCGGTCTCCGTCGCACTTGCACCCCGGGGTGCGTTCCGCAATTTGCAGTGGGGAAGAGAGAGGGGTCGCGGCACGGATGTGCCCTGACCCGGGAACGACGTCCACAAGGATTGGGTTGAGCACCAAGACCGACGTTCTGCTGGCCGACGAGGCACCCATCGCGGAGCTTGACGAGCTCCGCACGCTCATCCAGGAAGGTCATGAGCGCGGGTTCCTCACGATCGAGCAGATCACCACCACGCTCGAAGAGGTCGAAGTCACCAAGGAGCAGCTCTCGGAGCTGCACCAGCACCTCGACGAGCAGGGCATCTCGATCGTCACTGCCGACGGCAAGCCCGTCACGTCCGAGAGCGGGCGCGCGGAGGCCGCGGCGCTGGAGCGCCAGTCGCCGACGCCCGCCGAGACCCGCAAGAAGCCCGAGATCGACCTCACGGTCGAGCCGAGCCTCGACTCGCTGCGCCTGTACCTCCGGTCGATCGGCCGCGTCGCGCTGCTGACCGCCGAGCAGGAGGTGTCGCTGGCCAAGCGCATCGAGCGCGGCGACATGGGCGCCAAGCAGCAGATGGTCGAGGCGAACCTCCGCCTCGTCGTCTCGATCGCCAAGGGCTACCTGGGCCGCGGGCTGACGTTCCTGGACCTGATCCAGGAGGGCTCGCTGGGCCTCATCCGCGCGGTCGAGAAGTTCGACTACCGCCGCGGGTACAAGTTCTCCACGTACGCCACGTGGTGGATCCGGCAGGCCGTGACGCGTGCGATCGCGGACAAGGGCCGCACCATCCGCATCCCGGTGCACATGGTTGAGAAGCTCAACAAGGTCGTGCACGTCGAGCGCCAGCTCGTGCAGTCGCTCGGCCGCGAGCCGTCGCCCGAGGAGATCGCGTCCGAGCTGGACTGCACGTCGCGCGAGGTGCGCGACATCCTGCGGATGAGCCAGCAGCCGATCTCGCTCGAGAAGCCCATCGGCGACGAGGAGGAGTCCGAGCTGGGCGACTTCGTCGAGGACCAGACCGCCGAGTCGCCGTTCGAGCTGGCGGCGGAGAATTTGCGCAAGGAGAACGTGCATCGCGCGCTGGCGGCCCTGCCGCAGCGCGAGCGCGAGGTGATCGAGATGCGTTTCGGCCTCACCGGTGGCCGACCGCGTACCCTGGAGGAGGTCGGTCGCGCGTTCAACGTCACGCGCGAGCGGATCCGCCAGATCGAGAACCACACCTTGAAAAAGCTCGAGTCGCTCCCCGAGGCCCAGCGCCTCAGGGACGCCTCGTAGTCCGGGGAGATTTTCCCGGAGGAGGAGAGGGGTCAGAGGGGCGCGCTGGGGAGCGCGCCCCTCACTTTTAAGGGGTCAACCGCGAGGTAGCGGCAGTGAGCGGTTCGCCCCTCACTTTTAAGGGGTCAACCGCGAGGTAGCGGGGCGCTCAGCCGCGCGCCGGAAGGCGCCAGCTGGCCTGCATCAGCGCCTGGCGGCAGTCGCCGTACTCGGCGCCCTGGCCGGCGTGGCCAAGGGCCTGGAAGAGCGCGGTCTTCGAGTAGGCGCCGTCGATCTTGCCGTCCGCGCAGTCCTCGTGCAGGGCGACCGTCGTGGCGGTCGCGGCGAGGCTCGCGGCGCGGCGCGCGACGGCCCCCACGGCCTGCGCAGGCGTGCCGGGACCACCCGTCTGGCGGGGTGTGGAAGGCGCGGCGGAGCGAACCTGTGCCGTCTGGCTGGGTACTGGCGCCGGCGGCGGGGTCGTCGTCGCCGGCCCGGCGATCATTGGCAGCGAGCCGGCGACCACGGCCGCGGCGCACGCGACCTTCGGCGTCGCGCCGGCGGCCACGGGCTCCCAGACCGACGTCGCGCGCTCCACCAGGCGCCCGAGCAGCGGCAGCGGCAGCCAGCCGGCGACCCGGCGGCCGTCGCGGGCGCTCTTGAGGCCCTGCCGGGCGCGGACGAGCAGCGACTTGACGGCGGGCACGGTGACGTCGAGCTCGTCGGCGATGTCGGCGTAGCTGCGGCCCTCGAGCTCGCGCAGCACCAGCGCGGAGCGCTGCGTGTCGGGCAGGGCGCCGACGTCGGCCACCAGGCCGCGGACGCCCATGCGCCGCTCGACGGTCGCCTGCGCGTCCTCGGCGACCGGATGGGCGTGGTCGGCCAGCTCGACGACGGGATGGCGGCGACGCGCGGCGGTGAGGTCCAGCGCGCAGTTGCGCGTGATGCGATGCAGCCAGGCGCCCACCGCCTCCGGGCGGCTGCCCTTGCGCAGCGCCCGCACGGCGCGGACCATCGCCTCCTGGACCACGTCCTCGGCGTCCGCCGTGCCGCCGGGCACGAACCCGGTGGCAAAGCGCACGAGCCGCCGCCGGTAGCGGGCGTCGAGCGCGGCGAACGCGTCGTCGCTGCCGGCGGCGACGAGGCCGACGAGCGTGTCGTCGGCCATCGCGGCCAGCATGCTGGGCGGCAGGGCGGGGGGAGGGGACTCGACGAGGGCCATCAGGCGTCGTGCTCGCGGTGGATCGGGCAGTGCGGGTCTTTCCTGATGAGGGCCATCAGGCGTCGTCCTCGCGGTGGATCGGGCAGTGAGGGTCTTTCCTGATGGCGGCCATCGGTCACTAGACCGTAGGGCGAGGCGAAAGGTTGCGGTCCGGATCGCTAGACTTCGGCGGCGCTTGGCGGGATACCCGAGCGGTCAAAGGGGCCTGGCTGTAAACCAGGTGGCTACGCCTTCGAAGGTTCGAATCCTTCTCCCGCCACTGAGATGCTCTGAGCGGTGGTCGGGCACCTCGTCGCCCGGCAGGCGCC
Source organism: Conexibacter sp. (assembly GCA_025964055.1). Taxonomy (GTDB): domain Bacteria; phylum Actinomycetota; class Thermoleophilia; order Solirubrobacterales; family Solirubrobacteraceae; genus Baekduia. Next base: position 3,747 of record JAOPZP010000077.1, on the reverse strand, counting down.
CGGGCGCGCCTGGTTTGGGCGCCTGAGTGTGCGGCGCCGTCGTCGGGTAGCGCCACGGGATGAAAGCAGTCACCTGGCACGGCAACCACGACGTCCGCGTCGACACCGTCGACGACCCGACCATCGAGCAGCCCACCGACGCGATCATCCGCGTCACGTCCTCGGGCCTGTGCGGGTCCGACCTGCACCTCTACGAGGTGCTGGGGCCGTTCATCGACCCCGGCGACATCCTGGGTCACGAGCCGATGGGCATCGTCGAGGCGGTCGGTCCCGAGGTGCAGCACATCGCCGTCGGCGATCGCGTGGTCATTCCCTTCAACATCTCCTGCGGGCACTGCTACATGTGCGCGACCGGCCTGATGTCGCAATGCGAGACCACGCAGAACCACGACTACGGCACCGGCGCCTCGTTCTTCGGCTACACCAAGCTCTACGGCCAGGTGCCCGGCGGGCAGGCCGAGCTGCTCCGTGTCCCGCAGGCGCAGTTCGGCCCGATCAAGGTGCCCCACGGGCCGTCCGACGACCGCTTCGTCTTCCTCTCCGACGTGCTGCCGACGGCGTGGCAGGCCGTCGTCTACGCCGACGTGAAGCCCGGCGACAGACTGCTGGTCCTCGGCCTCGGGCCGATCGGCGAGATGGCCACGCGCATCGCCCAGCATCTGGGCATCGAGCACGTCATGGGCGTCGACCTCGTGCCCGAGCGCCTCGAGCGCGCCCGCGCGCACGGCGTCCAGGCCATCGACCTCGAGGAGCACGACGACCTCGCCGCCGTCGTCCGCGAGCAGACCGGCGGGCGCGGTCCCGACGCCGTGATCGACGCCGTCGGCATGGAGGCGCATGGCGCCCCGGTCGGCAAGCTCGCCCATCGCCTCGCCGGGCTGCTGCCCGACGCGGCTGCGCAGAAGCTGATCGAGACGGCCGGCATCGACCGGCTTGCGGCGCTCAGCAGCGCGTTCGACCTGGTGCGCCGCGGCGGCACCGTGTCCGTCTCGGGCGTCTACGGCGGGGCGGCCAGCCCGATGAACCTCATGCAGATCTTCGACAAGCAGATCCAGATCCGCGGGGGCCAGGCCAACGTCAAGCGGTGGATCGACGACCTCCTGCCGCTGGTCGTCGCCGACGGCGACCCGCTGGGCACCGAGAAGTTCGCCACGCACCACGTCCCGCTCGACGACGCCCCCGGCGCCTACGAGCGGTTCCAGAAGAAGGAGGACGGCACCTTCAAGGTGGTGTTCACGCCGGGCGCCCCGTCGGAGGCCGCCGCAGCGGCCTAGGGCCGCTAGGCGCCGACGACGATCACGACGGTCGCCAACAGGCCGAAGGCGATCGACAGGCCGCCGATGAGCCACATCGCCCGGTCGCCGGGCGCGAGCCAGCGGCCCTCGCGGATGGCGCGGTCGACCTCCCGGCCGCGCCAGAAGCCGTAGGCGACGATCAGGACGCCGAGCACGCCGTAGCCGGCGCCGAGGACCACGAACGGCCACGACGCGCCGCCGTGGCGCAGGTCGGGGACGACCTTGCCCACGGCGAGCGCGACGGCGGTCGCCGTCAGACCGGTGCGCAGCCACGCCAGGACCGTCCGCTCGGCCGCCAGCCAGGTGCGCCGGGTGGCGTCGCCGTCCTGGTCGAAGCGCCGCGGTTCGGGGCTCGGTGGCGGTGACGCAGCCTCGCGGCGCTCCCTCGACATGGGGTGCACGCTATCGGTGGCTGGGCCGGCGGTCGGCGAGGGAGCGCGGCGCTGGGCGCGATCGCGCCGCCCAAGCGGACGACCCACCTGCGGGCGAGCGGGCCGCGCGAGTGCATCGTAGGTTTAGAAAGAGCGGCTAGAGTGCGCGACTGCCCATGACCAGAACCCGCCCCATCGCACTCTCCCTGAGCGTTCTGTCCCTTGCCGCCGGCCTCGCCGCCGGATGCGGAGGCAGCAGCGCCGACGGATTCCGGAAGGACGGCTCCAAGATCGACGGCGATCCGGCGACCACGCTGCCGGCCGAGCTCGCCTCCACGAAGTCGACCGTCAAGCAGCGCCCCGCCGGCGCGCCGCTGCCCGCGCAGACCAACGTCACGGGCGTCAGCACCGATCTCAAGACCAAGCCGGCGGTCCCCAAGGCCACCGGCCAGGCGCCGACCGAGCTGCAGGGCTCCGACGTCGTCACCGGCACCGGCCCGGCGGCCAAGGCCGGCGACAAGGTCAGCGTCCAGTACGTCGGCGTGCTCTTCAACGGCGGCAAGCAGTTCGACGCCTCCTGGGACCGCAAGCCGGCCACCCCGTTCGACTTCACCATCGGCCAGGGCGCCGTCATCGCCGGCTGGGACGAGGGCGTCCCCGGCATGAAGGTCGGCGGCCGTCGCGTGCTCGTGATCCCGGCCGACAAGGCCTACGGCGCCGCTGGCTCCCCGCCCACGATCCCGGCCAACGCGCCGCTGATCTTCGTGGTCGACCTCAAGAAGATCGGCTAGCGCCGGCAGCACGCCGTCCCGCCCGCGCGCCGACCCTGGCGTGCGGGGCCGCGCGGTGCGACCATGGGCGCGACCGCGACCGAAGGAGCTCCTGTGCCCATGGACTCGTCCCCGAAGCGCGTGCTGGTGGTCGCCCACCGGACCGCGGCCACCCCGGCGCTGCTGGACGCCGTGCGCGAGCGCGCGGCCCGCGGACCGACGGCGTTCACGCTGCTGGTGCCCAACGTCGCGCACGGGCTGCACCGGGTCGTCGACGCCGAGGACCAGGCCCAGGACGAGGCGCAGGCGGTGCTCGAGCTGGCGCTGCCGCTGCTCGAGGAGGCCGCCGGCGCGCCCGTCGAGGGCATCGTCGGCGACCCCGAGCCGCTCAACGCCGTGCAGGACGCCGTGAACCTGCGCGGCTTCGACGAGATCATCATCTCCACGCTGCCCGCGCGCGTCTCACGCTGGCTGCGGCTCGACCTCCCGCACAAGGTCGGCGGCCTCGGGCTGCCGGTCACGACGATCACCGCGCGGCAGCGCGAGGGGTCGCCGGCATGAGGTGAGGATCTCCCACCGCTTTGCCGGGGTTTCCCGGCGGCCCCTACAATCGCCAGGGTGCCGTTCGGGAGGGCGGCGACTCCATGATGAACCACGGCAGGGTCAAGGTGTACGTCGCTGACGACCATCCCGTCTTCCGGGACGGCGTGGTCCTGGCGCTCAGGCGGCGCTCGGACTTCGAGGTCGTGGGAGCGGCCGAGAACGGGCGGACCGCGCTGGAGGAGATCCGCGTGCTGGAGCCCGACGTCGCGCTGCTCGACGTCAAGATGCCCGGCCTGGACGGCCACGCCGTGCTGCGCGCCATCCGGCGCGACGACCTCCCCACGCGCGTCGTGCTGCTCTCGGCGACCGTGCTGCCGCCCGAGGCCCGCGAGGGGCTCGCGGCCGGCGCGCTCGCCTACCTCTCCAAGGAGGTCACCCGCGACGCCATCTGCGACGCCGTGGCCGCCGCCGCCCGCGGCGACCGGCTGCAGCTCGACGTGCCCGAACCCGTCTGGGAGCGGCCCTTGCTGAGCCCGCGCGAGCTCGAGGTCCTGCGGCTCACCGCCGGCGGCCAGAGCGCGCCGTCGATCGGCCGCGACCTGCACCTGAGCCCCGAGACCGTCAAGACCCACCTGAAGAACGTCTACGAGAAGCTCGGCGTGTCCGATCGCGCCGCCGCCGTGGCCGAGGGCATGCGCCGCGGACTGGTCGAGTAGGCGGCCGGGCGGCTGCAACGCAGGCGGCCGCGGCAGCCGGTTACACTTCCGT
>JAOPZP010000603.1 GCA_025964055.1 Conexibacter sp. | reverse complement strand
CGACGATCGGCGAGCCGGCCAGCAGCCGGCGCAGGTTGGCGGCGCTGTCGGCCTGCCCGGGCTGCGGACGCAGCGCGACGAGATCCTCGGCGAACGCCCGGTCGGTGCCCATCAGCGCCTCGACCGACATCGCGCAGACGATGTCGGCCGCCTTCAGCAGCTGCGAGAGGTCCTCGATGGCCATCAACAACATGCCGAGCATGCCGTCGGTGCCGTTGATGAGCGCCAGCCCCTCCTTGGCGAACAAGGTCACCGGGGCGATCCCGGCCGCGGCCAGCGCCTCGGCGGCGGGGCGGACGGCGCCATCGGCGTCGACGACCTCGCCCTCCCCCAGCAGCGCCAGCGCGCAGTGCGCCAGCGGGGCGAGATCGCCGCTGGCGCCCAGCGAGCCGTGCTCGCGCACGACCGGCGTGAGGCCGGCGTTGAGCAGCGCGAGCATCGTCTCGACCACGACCGGCCGCGCCCCGGAGAAGCCCATCGCCAGCGTGCGGGCGCGCAGCAGCATCATCGCCCGGACGACCTCACGCTCGACCGGCGGCCCCATGCCCGCGGCGTGCGAGCGGATCAGGGCGCGCTGCAGCTCCTCGCGGCGCTCGGCCGGGATGACGACGTTGGCCAGCGAGCCGAAGCCGGTCGAGACGCCGTAGGCCGGCTCGTCGGAGGCGACGAGCCCGGCGACGACCGCGGCGCTGGCCTCCATCGTGGCGCGCGCCTGGTCGGTCAGCACCACCTCCGCGTCGGCGCGCGCGACGGCGAGGACGTCGTCGGGGCGCAATCCGGTTCCGCGCAGCTCGACGCGGAGCGCAGGGGTCGACATCGGCTCGACCCTACTCCCCGCCCCGTGCGCCGCAGCGGCGCACGCCGGTCAGAGGACTTTGGACAGGAACGCCCTCGTGCGCTCGTGCTGCGGCGCCGAGATGACCTGCTCGGGCGGCCCGCTCTCGACGACCAGGCCCTCGTCGATGAACACCATCGTGTCGGCCACCTCGCGGGCGAACCCGATCTCGTGGCTGACCACGATCATCGTCATGCCGTCAGCGGCCAGCCCGCGCATGACGTCGAGCACCTCGCCCACCAGCTCGGGGTCCAGCGCGGACGTCGGCTCGTCGAAGAGCATCAACTTGGGGTCCATCGCCAGGGCACGGGCGATGGCCACGCGCTGCTGCTGACCGCCCGACAACTGCGAGGGGTACGCCGACAGCCGGTGGCCGAGGCCGACGCGCGCCAGGAGCTCGGCGCCCCGCTCGCGGGCCTGCTCGCGAGGGACGCCGCGGACCTGCACCGGCGCCTCGCAGACGTTCTGCAGCGCCGTCATGTGCGGGAAGAGGTTGAAGCGCTGGAAGACCATGCCGATCTCGGCGCGCTTGCGCACGACGTCGGCCTCCCGCAGCTCGTGCAGGCGGTCGCCCTCCTGGCGGTAGCCGACGAGCTCGCCGTCGACCGACAGGCGCCCGGCCTCGATCTTCTCGAGGTGGTTGATGCACCGCAGGAACGTCGACTTGCCCGAGCCCGACGGCCCGAGCATGCACATGACCTGACCGGGCTGGACCTCGAGCGAGATCCCGCGCAGGACTTCCAGGCGCCCGAAGCGCTTGTGGACGCCCTCGGCCAGGACCATCGGCGTGCTCACAGCGCACCCCCTCCCTCGTGCCGCGGGAATACCGTCAACCGCAACCGCTGCAGCGGCGTGAGCGCCTGGCCGCGCATCGACCCGCGGCCGAAGCGGCGTTCCAGGTAGTACTGCCCGACCGACAGGATCGTGGTGAAGATGAGGTACCACACGCTGATGACCAACAGGAGCTGGATCGTCTTGTAGTTGGTGGAGTAGATGAGCTGGGCCGAGTAGGTGAGGTCGGCCAGGGCGATCACGCTGACCAGCGAGGACGTCTTGAGCATCGAGATGGTCTCGTTGCCCGTCGGCGGAACGATCACGCGCATGGCCTGCGGCAGCACGATGCGGCGCATCGTCTGCAGCCGCGTCATGCCCAGCGCCTGGGAGGCTTCGCCCTGGCCCTCGTCGACCGACAGGATGCCCGCGCGCACGATCTCGGCCATGTAGGCGCCCTCGTTGAGGCCCAGCGCCAGCATCCCCGCGACGAACGGCGTGATCAGCGAGTTGGCGCTGACCGACACGAGGTCGGGCCCGCCGAACGGCACGCCGAGCGAGATCTCCGGGTACAGCGCGCCGATGTAGTTCCACAACAGGATCTGCACGAGCACCGGGGTGCCGCGGAAGATCCACACGTAGAACGACGCGCCGCCGGAGATCAGCGGGTTCGGCGACAGTCGCATGACCGCCAGCACGATGCCCAGCAGGATGCCGATGGCCATCGCCAGCACGGTCAGCTCGAGCGTGATCTGCAGCCCGTGGAAGATGCGGCTGTCGAAGAAGAAGTCGCCGAAGATGCCCCACTGGAAGCGCGGGTTGCTGGCCGCCGACCAGACGGCGTCGGCGGCCAGCACGGCGACGAGCACGGCCATGACCCAGCGCAGCGGATGCTTGACCGGGACGGCCTTGATGTCGTCCGGGCGCTGCTGCGGTGCGGGTTCGGCGGCGACGTCGCTCATGACGCGGACGCTAGCTCGTGGCGCCGTTGATGGCGGGCGTGGAGATCGCCCCGCTCTCGACGCCCCACTTGGTCAGGATCTGCTTGTAGGTGCCGTTGGCGATCAGCGCCGACAGCCCGTCGCGGACCGCGGGCGCCATGCCGTTGCCCTTCGGGATCGCGATGCCGTAGGGCGCGGTCCCGTAGGGCGTGCCCACGAGCTTGAACTGGCCGCCGGACTGCTTGACCTGGTAGTCGGCCACCGGCGAGTCGGCCATGCCGACGTCGGCCCGGCCGCTGTTGATCGCCAGGTTCGCACCGTTCTGGTCGGGGAAGACCGAGACCGTCACGCCCGGCTTGCCGGCGGCCTTGCACTTCTTGTCCTGCGCCGTGGCGTCGGCAGCCTGCGTCGTGCCCTTCTCCGCGGCGACCTTGTGGCCGCACAGGCTGTCCAGACCGGTGATCGCCGGGCCGCCCTGGGCCTTGACGTAGAACGACGTGCCGGCCGTGAAGTACGTGACGAAGTCGACGGTCTTCTCGCGCTCCTTGGTGTCGGTGAACGACGACATGCCCAAGTCGTACTTGTTGGCGGCCAGGCCCGGGATGATCCCGTCGAAGGTCGCGTTGACGACCTTGGCCTTGAGGCCGAGCGCGCCGGCGAGCGCCTTGGCCAGGTCGGCGTCCGTGCCCTGGACGGTCTTGCCGTCGGAGGCGAAGAACTCGTTGGGCGCGTAGGAGGCGTCGGCGGCGACGGTCAGCGTGCCCTTGGACTTGACGGCGGCCGGCACCTCACCGGCGGCCTTGGCGTCGACGGTGGGCGCCGCGGCGGCGCTGGAGCCGGCTGAGGCGTTCGTTCCGCTGCTGCTCGAGCTGGAGCCGTTGCTGCTGCCGCAGCCGGCGGCCGCGAAGGCCATGGCCGCAAACGCGCAGGCCAGGGCGCCTGCGCCCCGGCGGGTGGTGGACATGTTCATCAGGATCTCCTCGTAGTCGTACGCCGAGACGCTCGCCGGCGGCAAGATGGCCCGCCGCGCCTCGACACCATCGGATCGTACGCGCGTCGGCGTCGAGGAGCGTTGGCTGGGCGGACGGACTGCCGCAAGCTCGCGGCCGGGCTCGAGCGGGCGTCGGCGAGGACGGCGGGCGGGCCGGGCTGACTATCCCGGCCCGCTCCGTCGATCAGCCGCCCGCCTGGTCCAGCTTGAGGTCCGCCTGGTCCTTCTTGAGCGTCGCGTTCGCCTTGGTCTTGGCGGCGGTGGTCTTCGCGGCCTTGACCTTGGCCTTGTCCTTCGTGATCTTCGCGGTGTCGGCCTTGATGTCGGCCTTCGTCGCGGGCGGATCGGCGGCGAAGGCGCCTCCCGCGCTTCCGAGGGTGAGAGCGCTCACGACAGCGGCGACCGTCGCGGTGCGGCGGTTGATGCGGGACATGGGAACCTCCTTGAGAGGATCGGAGAATCGAACGGCCCGAACCTAATTCCGCGCCGGTTGGGGCTCGGGAGGGCGGAGGTTGCGATTCGATTGTCGTGCGAGCCAGCGCCATTCCCACTGCTCGTGAGGGGGCCGACAGGTGACAGCGCAAGTGATCGTGATGCCGATGTGCGAGCGTTCTCCGCGCGTGCCCGTCAAGAAGATGAACATCATCGGCGTCGAGCTGGCCGAGCGTCTCGACGAAGCCGGCTTCCGTCACATCGCAACCTCGGTCGGTGTCCGGCTGGGCGCTCAGCGGATCGGTGCGAGCGTCTACGAAGCCGAGGCGGGCGTGCCGATCTGGCCGTACCACTACCACCACGGCATCGAGGAGTGGCTCTACGTGATCGCGGGCGCGCCGGTGCTTCGCGAGCCCGCGGGGGAGCGGATCCTGACGCC
>JAOPZP010000047.1 GCA_025964055.1 Conexibacter sp. | reverse complement strand
CGCGGCGCTGCAGCCCGGCGAGCACGTCGTCGCGGGCCTTGCCGCCCTCGCCCGTCACGACGCCGATGCAGCGCGGGAGCTCCGGCCGCGCCAGCGCCTTCTGCGGCTCGAACAGCCCAGCCGCGCCGAGCGCGCGCCGCAGCGCCTCCATCTGGGCGAGCAGGTCGCCCTCCCCGGCGATCCGCAGGCCGGTGACGTCGAAGGAGAACGACGGCGACGAGGTGCGCGACCCGGGGTAGTAGCCCGGCCCGCCGGCCACGACGACCGACGCGCCGTCGGCGAACGTGCCGGTGGTGAACCCGAGGCGCTCGAACTCGTTGCGCCACATCGAGCAGGGGACCGCGCCGTCGCCGTCGCGCAGCTCGAAATAGACCTTGGCCTTGGACGCGCGGAAGTTCCACACCTCGCCGAAGAGCTGGACCCGCGCCCGCTTGCGCAGCTCGTCGCGGAGCTTCTCGGCGTAGGCGCCGACCGGGAACGGGCCGGCCAGGGAGGAGCCCGCGATGCCGTCGGGGCGCGGCTGGACGCTCACGTCGAGGCCTCCCCGGCCGCGGGAGCGCGGGGCGAGGCTTCCGCCCTCATGTCGAGGTCTCCCCGGCGGCGGGAGCGAGCCCCTGGGCGAGCTGCCGCCCGGAAACGAGCCCCCTGGGCGAGGCTTCCGCTCTCATAGCGTCACCGTCGCCGCCGCCAGGGCGCGCACGACGCCGGCCCGGTCCTCGCCGCAGGGGACCGCCACCAGCGTCGTGACGCCGGCGCGCTCGTAGGTCGCCATCCGCTCGTCGAGGCCGGACGGGGTCGTGGCGATCGCGCCCGCGTCGACCAGCGCGTCGGTCACCGCGGCGGCGGCGCCCGCGCGGTCGCCGCCGAGCATCAGGTCCTGGACGGCGCGCGCCGACGCGCCGTGGCCGTGGCGCTCGGCCAGGTCGACGTAGAAGTTCTTCTCCTTGGCGCCCATCGCCCCGAGGTAGAAGGCCAGCCACGGGCGCACCGCGTCGCGTGCGGCGCCCCGGTCCTCGTCGATGGCCACCGGCACGACCGGCGCCACGTCGATCTGGGCCAGCGACCGGCCGGCCTCCTGCGCGCCCTCGCGCAGCGGCCCCATGAGGACCTCCGGCTCGGCGGGGTTGAGCAGGAACGGCAGCCAGCCGTCGGCGATCGCCCCGGCCTGGCGGACCGCCCGCGGCCCGATCGCCCCGAGGTAGATCGGCAGCGGGTCCTGCACCGGGCGCGTGAGGAGCTTCAGCGGCTTGCCCAGCCCGGTCGGCGGGTGGTCGGGATCGTCGCCGCCCTCCAGCGGCAGCTGGATCGGCTCGCGCGCCAGGGTCCGGCGCACGACGTCGACGTACTCCCGCGTGCGGGCGAGGTTGCGCGTGAACGGCACGCCGTACCAGCCCTCGCTGACCTGCGGTCCCGACAGCCCGAGCCCGAGGCGGAACCGGCCCTCGCTGAGCACGTCGAGCGTCGCGGCGGCCATCGCGGTCGCGGTCGGCTTGCGGGCCGGGATCTGCAGCAGCCCCGAGCCGAGCCCGACGCGCTGCGTGCGGCCGGCGAGCAGGCCCAGCACCGACACCGCGTCCTGCCCCCACGCCTCGGCGACCCAGACCGAATCCAGCCCGAGCCCGTCGGCCAGCACGGCGAGCTCGACCTGCTCGGCAGGCGAGAACCACGGCCAATAGGCGAGAAACACTCCGGCGCGCATCGAGCGCCTCAGGGTAACCGCGGCGCCGGGCGGCTCACGGCCGCCGGCCGGTCAGGCCGCGAGTCGCCCGCCGACGAACTGCGCGAGCCCCGCGATGCGCTGGCGGACTTCGGCGTAGCCGCGCCGCTCGAGCCCCTCGACGATCTCGTCGGGACCGAAGACGCGCATGCCGCTCTGGGCGCCGGCGAGGTCGCCCGCCGCGCGCCCCGCCGCCGATCGCAGGCGGCAGCTGGTGAGGATCGCGATCCGGCCGCCGGGCGTCAGCACGCGCGTCATGTGGTCGAGCGCCAGGTCGGGATCGGCGAAGAGGTGCAGCGCCGCGAAGCAGCAGACGGCGTCGAAGCTCGCGTCGCGAAACGGCAGCGCGACGGCGTCCCCGCGGACGTAGGCGACCGTCCCCGGCGCCGTCTCGGCCACGGCGCGCGCGAGCATCGTCGCCGACACGTCGATCCCGACGGCCAGGCCGGCGTCGCCGACTACGTGCGCGAACTCGCGGGTGAAGCTCCCGGGGCCGCAGGCGACGTCGAGCACGCCGTCGCCGGGGGTCAGCCCCAGCAGCAGGCGGGCGATCCGGTGCTCGTCGCGCATGCCGCCGCCGAGCGGCCCCTTCAGCACGCGGCCCCAGGCGGGGCGCCACCAGCGGTCATAGACCACGGGCAGCGCGCGCGAGAGCATGAGGCGCTGGGTCGCGCCGGTGGCGGCGTCGGCCGCCCCGTCGAGCAGGTCGAGGTAGCCGTGGGCGACGTCGGGCTCGGCGGGACGCGCCGCCGGATCCAGCAGCGGGAGCGCGCGGGCCACCGCGCCGGGCAGCGCTGCGTCGCGCGCCGCCCGCACGCGCTAGGCGGCCGTCGTGTGCGGCTCGGGGTCCTCGGAGCCCGGGCCGCCGATGCGGGCGCCGCGATCGCTCACCGACGGCAGCGGCTTCATGCCGGGCTCCGCGTGGTGGCCGCGGACCTCGCCGGTGGTGCCGAGCGCGGTGAGCCGCCAGATCTCCTGCTCGCCGATGATCCGGGCGGGGTCGTCCTTGGGCAGGTCGACGATCAGCCGCGCGATGCGGTTGCGCAGCTGCAGCGCGAAGTGCGGCGTGGACGCACCCATGAGCTGGCGGACGTCGTCGACGGTGACCTTGCGCTGGAGGCGCTCGGGGTTCTCGGCCTGGCTCATGGTGTAGGTGAAGTGCTCGCGCGCTCGTTGACGGGGACGATCTCGAGGAGGGCGTCGATGCGCGACTGGGCGTCCAGGGACAGTGCCCCCGCGTCGCCGACGATCCAGCCGTGATTGTAGACGCCACGCACCGGATCCCTGGTGTAGCCGGGCTGGACGTCGAGCAGGTAGCCGTTCAGCGCCGGGGGCAGCGTCACCGCGTCGTCGGTCACCAGCAGTGGGCCGTAGGTGCCGCTGGCCGAGAGCGGCGCGGCGGCGGCCGCGTCGCCCGGGCGCCTGGTGTTGGCGAAGACGAACCCGTGGCCCGGGTCGACGACGCCCCAGCCGAAGTTGCCGTCCACGAACCGGGCGAATGCGACCGACGACGCGGCCGGGTCGGGGCCGGAGATGCGCGTGACCGTGCCGAGGCGGCGCAGCTGGGTCAGCGCCTTGTCGGAGACGGCGCTCGGCGGCCCCAGGACGTAGATCTTCGGCTGCTGGTGGGCGGCGATCGCGGCGCGCGTGTCCCGCGGGACGTCGTCCTTGTCGGTGAACAGGATCGGGTCGCCGGCCTTGGCCGCCCAGGCCGCGGCGGGCATCGCGTACTCGGGCGACGCGGCCCCGACGACGACCACGCGGTCGCTCGTGGTCCCGCGCGCGGCGGCCTGGAACGCGTCGACCGCACGAGCGATCGCGAACGCGTCGGCCCCGCGCAGGTCGGTGGTGTGCAGGCCGGTGAGCTCCGGGACGTCGCCGACGCGCACGACCTGCGCGCCGCCGGCTTCCTTGGAGCCCGTGGGCGCCAGCGCGGCGAGCGCGCTCTTGGTGGCCGCGGGAAGGTCCTTGGGGCCGTCGGCGTAGAGCAGCGGGGCGCGGATCGGCGAGCTCATGAGCGCCGACGCGACGAGGCCGATGCGCCAGTCGCGGCTGTCGGCGAGGACGACCGCGTGCGGGCGGGTCACGCGCGACGAGCCCGAGTAGACGGCGCGCGCCACGGCGGCGGCGTCGGCGATCGGGTCGGCGCCGCCCACGCGCGTCGTGTTCTTGGTCGCGAAGGCCGGGAACCCGAGGTCCGAGGCGGCGGTCGTCGCGGTGCCCTTGGCGCCGATGGCCGGCTGCGGGGAGGTCGTCGTCGTGGTGGAGCCGCCGCCGCGCCCGCACCCGGCCGCGACGACGGCGAGCGCGAGCAGCGCCGCGGCGGTGGACCGGGGGGCACGCATGGCCGGGAGGCTAAGGGGTCGGCAGGCCGGCACGCGGCGATCCGGCGGCGCCGCCGGCCCATCGGCGATGTGTCCGGTGGCGAACCGGCGGCCTCCTGCCCGGGCTCGGGTCGGCCGACCACCAGGACTGCAACCCGACATGCGGGACGGCGATGTGCATCTTTGCGCCCGTTCGTGTAGGTTGCCGACCACGCCGAACCACTGGTGAGGAGCCGGTGGGCGGGGGACCCAAGTTGTGTGGGGCGAATTGCGTGGTTCTCCACGCGAAGCGCAGGCTCTTTCCGCGCTAGCCCGTCAGCTAACCCCGTAGGCCGACGAAAGAGGAATCGACCTTGCGGGCATCTGCCCTTGTGCTGACGATCGTCGCATCGCTGGTCGCCGCTCCTGCGGCGATGGCGCAGACGACGACCGGCGGAACAGATCCAAGCAGTGGGGTGCCGGCCCCGGCCGTTCCGGCCGTCCCCACCGGTGGCGCCGCCTACGGCGAGCCGAACCCGGCGACGACGCAGCTGACGCCCGAGCAGACCGCGACGCTCCTGCCCAACGGCTACGCCGCGGCCCCCGTGACGGCCCCGCAGGAGGTCAAGGACGCCATCGCGGCGGCCAACGACATCGTCGGCAAGCCGTACGTCTACGGCGGCGGGCACAACACGAAGTTCCTGTCGCGCGGCTACGACTGCTCCGGCACCGTCTCCTACGCCCTGCACGGCGGGAGCCTGCTGACGAGCCCGCTGGACTCCGGCTCGTTCATGAAGTGGGGCGCCAAGGGCCCCGGCACGTGGATCACCGTCTTCACGAACCCCGGCCACGCGTTCGCGATCATCGCGGGCCTGCGGCTCGACACCAGCGCGGCCGGCGATCCGACCGGCGCCAAGGGCCCCCGCTGGCGCCCGGTGCTGCGCAGCACCAAGGGCTT
>JAOPZP010000034.1 GCA_025964055.1 Conexibacter sp. | reverse complement strand
CACCGACCCCCGCCTGCTCGCGGCCACCGGCATCACGGCGCTGGCCGGCACCGCGTACGTCGCGGCCCGCAGCGCGGGCTGCGTGGCCGGCAACGACGCGGGCGTCATCCTCAACCACGTCCGCCTGATCCCGTGCCTCGTCAGGCGCGGCGTGAGCTCGCGCGAGACGGCGCTGACCGTCGCCGGAACGGGCCTGCGACAGGCCTCGGGCGCCACCCGGGCCAGCATCCACGTCCTCGACGAGCGCCTGTCGAAGACCGCCGACGACGCGCGCCAGAAGCTGTCGGACCACGTGGTCGACCCGTTCCGTCAGGGCATCGGACGCGTCACCGGCATCCCGCCCGGCCCAGCGCGCGGGACGGGCGGTCGGCTGCTGTTCGTGGGGATCGGCGTGATCGTCGGCGTGCTCTACGCCCTGATCCTGACGCTGTGGCTGTTCATCCTCGGCCCGCGCTGGCGCAGTTCCCGCTCATGAGGCGCCTCGTCGCGACGGGTGCCGCCGTCCTCGCCGGCGCGATCGCCACCCTGGTCGTCGCGCCACGCGACGGCGCCGGGGCGGCAGGCCCGCAGCCGGCCGTCCTGAAGGTCGGTGACCGCGTGACGGTCGAGGGCGAGCCATTGGGCTGCCGCGTCGCCCGGCAGGGCGGTCACGTGATCATGGACTGTCGTCGCGGCGGGCAGCTGACGGGCACCTACGGCACGGTGATCAGCGCGCGCCGGGCGCTGGTCGTGCGCTACCGCAGCAACTCGGTGGCAAAGGTCGTCTTCACCGCCACCCACGGCGGCGGCGCGCGCCTGTGCCGCTGACGTATGCCTACGTCAACTGCGACAGCGAGAAGTCCAGGCGCTCGTCGAAGGTGCTGAGCATCCGCCGGCGCAGCGTCTCGTAGCGGCGCAGCGCCTCGCTGCGGCGCCCGCGCCGCAGGAGCAGGCCGAAGAGCTCGCGGTGCACGTCGACGTCGAACGGCTCCAGCTCGGCGAGGCGCGTCAGCGCGGCGGTCGCCTGCCCGAGGTCGCCGGCCTGCTGGTCGAGCGCCGCGAGCGCTCGCAGGCCGTCGCTGGCGATGTCGCGCAGGCGGTCGCGCTCGGCGAACGCCCACTCGGCGTAGGGCTCGTCGGCCAGCAGCTCGCCGCGGTAGAGGTCCAGGCCGCGGCGCAGCAGCTCCGGCGCGCCCGGGTCCTCGGCCTCGTACGCGGCCAGGCCCGCGGTGACGAGCTCCTCGAACGCGTCCGCGTCGATCCAGACGTGCCGCAGGTCGAGCGCGTAGCCGCCGCGGGTGGCGAGCACGAACGAGGAGGGCGGGTTCGGCGAGCCATCGGGCTCGAGCTGCTCGCGCAGGACGTGGACGAAGTAGCGCAGGCCGCGCGTGTCGGGCGAGGACGCCGTGGGCCAGAGCTGGCCGACGATCTCGTCGGAGAAGACGCTGCGATGGCGCTCGGCCACCAGGAGCTTGAGGATGTGCCCGGCGCGGTTGTTGATCCAGCGCCCGCCGAGGACCTGGTCGCCGTTCATCACGCACGTGCGCCCGAGCACGAAGACGCGCAGCTGCGGTCCGCCCGCCCACGAGTCGGGGTCGCCCGGGTCGTCGGGGACCTGCGCCGTCTCGCGGCGCAGCTCGGTGACCACCACGTCGCGGGCCGACCGCACGGCCACCAGCGTGGCGACCGCCGTCTCGGTGCCCGCGCCGTCGGGCAGGTCGACCCGCAGCGGGGGCAGCGCCTCGCCGTGGTCGTCCAGCGCGCGCTCGTGGAGGCAGATGCCCTGAAGCCGCCCGCCCGGGCGGCGGCACCCGAGGATGCGGCACCCGACGTCGGTGCCGATCTCCAGCGGCACCCACCGCCCCAGCAACCGCGACGCGGCGCGGTTGTGGGCGAGGAGGAGCCCGTCGGAGTCCTGGATCAGGATGGCGTACGGGTAGGCGTCGAAGACGTCGACCGCCAGGTCTGCATCGAGGAACACTGTGGGTTCTGGATCCGTCCGTCTGCGGTCTGACACCTCGGGGCGTCCCCTTCCTGGGGCCATTGTCCCGGTCTACCCATGCCGATTGCGCCAAGCATCCCTCATTCAGATCAAAAGGTCAGTTCTTCCACAAGTTCTTAACCGCCATCCGAAGCTCCGTCGGGCATCGGGTCCCTACGGTCCAGTCCAGGTTCGGGTGCTGCGAGAGAAGCAGCACTGGAAGAGGTCCGTTGACGGACCGAACGGATTCGGGGGATGTCGATGCCGTCGACCTTTCGCGCGCGGCCTTCGCGCGCAGTCGCTGTTCGCTGCCTAGGCACGGGACCAGTCCCGTCCGACATGGAGGAGTGGCGCGTTCGCCGCCTCGTGCTCGCAGCACGGGCCGGGGACCGCGACGCGATGCGCCAGCTGTACGTGCTGCACGCGGGCGCCGTCCATGCCCACGTCCTGCGTGTCGTCGGCGACGCGCATGACGCCGACGACGTGACGCAGCAGGTGTTCGCCAAGCTGCTGACCGCTCTGGATCACTACCGGCCGGGCGAGGCGCCGTTCATCGGGTGGGTGCTGCGCGTCGCGCACAACGCCGCGGTCGATCACGTGCGCCGCACGCGGGCCGTCCCGATCGACGAGGTCGACGAGCCCGAGGCGCGCGACGACCGTCGCGCCGAGGAGGCGCGGACCTCGCTGAACACCGTGCTCGCCTCGCTGCCGCCGGCCCAGCGCGACGTCCTGCTCCTCACCCACCTGGTCGGGCTGTCGCCGCAGGAGATCGCAGAGCTGCTCGGCCGCTCGGTTCGCGCGGTCCACGGACTGCACTACCGCGGCCGCGCCGCCGCACAGGTGGCGCTCAGCGATCTCGGCTCCGCGCCGAGGGTCGCGACCATCCGCCCGCGGCGCCCGCAGCCGGCCGCCCACGTCCACGCCCTGTCGGCATGACCCGCCGCCGCCTGCTCCTCCTGCTGGCCGTCGCGGCGCTCGCCGTGCTGGCCGTGCCCGTGGTGCTCGCCGCCACGCCGAACCGCATCCTGCCGACCCAGCGCCTCGACGCGAGGGTCCTGCTGCTCTCCGCCGACGGCGCCGAGCCGGGCTTCACCGCCTGGAAGTACCAGCTGACGCGCGAGGGCGTGCCCTTCGACGCGGTCGTCTCCTACAACACGGCGGGGGCCAAGGTCAACACCCTCACCGACGCGAGCCTGGCCGACTACGGCGACAACCACGCCAAGTACGACGCGGTCATCGTCGCCTCGGGAGACCTCGGCCACACGGTGACCAACCCCGGCACGCCGACCACCACGTCGTTCCTCTCCGCGTTCACGGACGTCGAGTGGGCGACGCTGGCCAAGTTCGAGCGGACGTTCGGCGTCCGCCGGCTCAGCGACTACACGGCGCCGAGCCCGGCCCACGGGCTCAACACCGTGGCCGCCGGCGCCAGCCAGGACGGCAAGGTCGGCACGCTCAGCGCGGCCGGCAAGGCCGCGTTCCCCTACCTCAAGGGTCCCATCCCGATCCCCAACGACGACCCGAGCACCACCACCAGCGAGGCCTTCGGGTCCGCCGGCACGCCGACCGACCCCGCCAACTGGCAGTCGCTCGTCGACGCCCCCGGTGGCGGCTCGTATCTGGGCGTCTTCACGCACCCCGACGACGGGCGCGAGGAGATGGTCATGACGGTGGCCAGCAACGAGAACCAGAGCCACGCGCAGCTGCTGCGCCACGGGATGCTCAACTGGGTCACGCGCGGCGTCTTCCTCGGCTACCAGCGCAACTACCTGGAGCTGCAGGTCGACGACCTGTTCCTGGGCGACGACGCCTGGGATCCCGCGACGCATACGACCAACTTCGGCGCCACGACGGCCAGCCGCATGAGCCCCGCCGACGTGACGCAGGCGGTCGCGTGGTCGAAGTCCCGCAACGTGCGGATCGACTTCGCCTACAACGGCGGCGGCACGGAGCTGTACAAGATCGACAACAACACGGCGACTGATCCGCTGGTGGACGCGGTCATGGCCAACAAGGGCTCGTTCGGGTTCATCAACCACACCTACGACCACCCCAACATCGACTGCTCGTCGGCCTCGTTCATCACGAAGGAGATCACCGACAACATCGCGTGGGCCAACGCGCACGGGCTCCCGATCGACCCGACAGAGGTCGTCACCGGGGAGCACTCCGGCCTGGCGAACTCGCGCCCGGGCAACCCGGGCACGATCGACCCGCCGTCGATCGACGATGTCGTGGAGACGACGGGCCCGAGCTCGACCACGCCGGCCAGCACGACCACGCCGGCGGCCAACGGCGTGCCGTCCGGCACCTACGACTACGCGCTCACGGCCAGGTCGCCGGCGGGCGAGTCCACGGCCTCGATCATGCCGGGCAACGTGGTCGGCGCGCCCGGGACGGTCGGCAACAGCGCCGTCGTCACCTTCAACGCCGTCTGCCATGCGATCACCTACAACCTGTACCGCCGCACGGCGACCACGGGCACGTGGAGCCTCGTGGGGACGCAGAGCCGGTCGGGCACGGCGCTGACCGACAACGGCACGGCGCCGCTGGTGCTGTCGTTCACCGACAACAAGCCGGCCGGGGCCGCGGGGACGCCCCCGACCACCAACGGCGCGGCGCTCGCGCCCTACAGCCAGAACCCCAACTACCTGACGGGGCTGGTCAACGCGGGCATCCACTCGGTCGCGACCGACGCGTCCAAGACCTACCCGGTCGATCCGCTCAACGTCGCGGGGACCCAGTGGCTCCAGGGCTCGACGTTCACCGAGACGGGCCCGTCCGGGAGCTTCCAGACGGTTCCGCGCTACCCGAGCAACGTGTACTACAACACGTCCCGTCAGGGCCAGCAGCTCGACGAGTACAACTGGATCTACGTGGCACCGGCCAACGGCGGCGGCTGCGTGCCGATCGCCAACGTGACCACGTGCCGCACCACGGCCGCCACGTGGGGCGACTACCTCAACAGCGAGAACACCATCATGTTCCGCCACCTGATGGGCAACGACCCGCGGCCGCACTTCATGCACCAGAGCAACCTGGCGGACTACAACGCCAACCTGCTCGAGACCGATCCGCTCCAGGGCGGGATCCTGTACCCGGTGGTCGACGGGCTGCTGGGCCGGTACGACACCGCGATCGACCGGGCCAAGGCGCCGCTGATCCAGCTGACCAGCACGCAGATCGCCGCGACGCTGTCGCAGCAGGACGCGTGGGCGGCGGCCCTGGCCGGCGGCAAGGTGACGGCATGGCTGCAGGACGGGCAACTGCACGTCAAGAACGCCGGAGCGACGCCGGTCGACGTGCCGCTGACCGGCACGACCGCCGGCGACCTCTACGGCGGCCAGAAGTCCGGCTGGGTCACGCTCCCGGCCGGGGCCGAGCAGGTGTTCAACCCCAACGATCCCGTCAACGCCTCCGCCCCGACGGTCTCGGGCACCGCGCGCGTCGGCGAGACGCTCACCGCCCACGACGGCAGCTGGACCGGGACGCCGAGCATCGACTTCGGCTACCAGTGGCAGCGCTGCAACGGCGCGGGCGCCGGCTGCGCGAACATCACCGGGGCGACCCGGCCGACGTACGCGCTCGACGACGCCGACCACACGTCCACCCTCCGGGTGGTCGTCTCGGCCGGCAACTGGATCTCGTCGGTCAGCCAGGCGCGCTCGGCCACGACGGGCGTCGTGGCGGCACGGCCCGCGCCGGCCGCCGCGGGGACCACCCCGTCCGGCAGCGGGGCCGCGGGCGGCAAGGGCTCGCCCGGCGCGTCGGCCCAGGGCTCCAAGGGCGCCCGCCTGCAGCTCACGCAGGTCAGGATGAGCCCGAAGCGGTTCGCGGTGGCGCACCTCAAGCCGCCGCAGGGCACGAAGCTGGACGGCTCCCGCATCACGTGGAAGCTCAACAAGGCGGCCACGGTCCGGCTGACCTTCCAGCGGCAGGTCGGCTCCAAGAAGCACCGCCGGTGGGTGAGCGTCGGCACGATCGCCCGGCCGGCGAAGAAGGGCACCGGCGTGGTCCGGTTCACCGGCCGCTTCGGGTCCAAGCCGATGGCGCCGCGCACCTACCGGCTCACGCTCACCGCGAGCACGAAGACCGAGAAGGCCGGTCCCCGGCGGGTCGCCTTCACGGTGGTGCGCGGATGAAGGGCGGCCCGGCATCGAGCCGCAGCGAGCAGATCCACGACGACCCACGGACAGGGATGACGATGAGGACAGGACACGGAAGGACCAGGGACGTGGCGCCAGGGGAGGTGACGGGGCGATGAGTGGCGATGCCGTGCGGGACCTCGCCGCCGAGGACGCCGAGCCGCGCCGGCGCTTCCGGCGCCGCAGCGACCGCACCGTGGACGGGGGCGGTGACGCCGAGACGCTGGCCGCCGTCCTGGCCGAGCTCGTGCTGCTGCGTGAGGAGAACGCGCGGCTGAAGGCCGCCCAGCACCAGCGCAGCGACATCAGCCGGCTGATCGGGCGGGCGCGCTCGCTCTCCTCGGCCGAGATCGACCACGCCAGCATCAGCGACGACACCGAGCAGGTGCTGGTCGAGGGGCTGCTCATCCGCGAGTCGCTGCTGGAGATCTGCCAGGAGATCGAGCGGTTGATGGTCTCCTTCGAAGCCAAGCTCAACGCCCTCGCCGCGGTCACGGCCGGCCGATCCCGTCCGCAGGAGTCGCGGACCAACCCCAAGATCGAGCAGACCAATGGCCATGGCGCCGGCGTTGCCTGACCTGCAGGACCCGTGTGTCGCTGCGTGGTCCTGTGAGGGTGCGCGGGAGCGGAGCAGCGGGAGGGTCGCGCTCCGCACCGCGCGTCCACGGATCCTGCTCACCACGGAGGGCACCTACCCATACGTGATGGGCGGGGTGAGCTCGTGGTGCAACCTCCTGGTCAACAGCCTCGACGAGTTCGACTGGCAGGTGCTGCCCATCGTCGCCCCCGACGGGCGGCCGCGGACGTTCGAGCTGCCCGATCACGCCGAGGAGGTCGGGCGCATCGAGGTCTGGTCCGAGGAGCTGCCCAAGGGCCGCCGCGGGCGGGTCGGCGAGCGCCGCTCCGGCGTCGCGCTGCCGTCGATCCTGGTGCGCAACCTGATCGGCTGGGAAGGCGACGCCGACGCGGTGGTCGCCGCATGGGTGTGGTGCCGCCGGCATCCCGCCGGCGTGCGCCGGGCGTTCCGGTCCGGCGAGGGCTGGGCGTCGTTCCTGGCGGGTCTGCGCGACGTGCTCGCCGAGCGCGTGCCGGAGGCGGGGACGCCGCCGGCGCTGGACCTCGTCGAGGCCGCGACGCTCTACCAGACGCTGTACTGGGTGGCGCGCACCGCGGCGGTCCCCACGCCGCAGACCGACGTGCTGCACGTCACGGCGGCCGGCTGGGCGGCGATCCCGGCGGTGGTCCACCGGGCCCTGCACCAGACCCCGATGGTCCTCACCGAGCACGGGGTCTACGTGCGCGAGGCGTACCTGGCCGCCGCCCGCAACGGCGACTCGGCGGGCAGCCGGTTTGCCGCCACCCGGCTGGCGCGCGGCCTGGCGCGGACCGCGTACGCGGCGGCCGACGTCGTCTCGCCGGTCACCGACGCCAACGCCTACTGGGAGATGGGGCTCGACATCGATCCCGGCAAGATCCTGGTGCTCTACAACGGCCTGCAGTCGCCGTCGGAGCCGACCCCGCCCCCGCGGACGCAGACCGTGGTGTCGGTCGGCCGGCTCGATCCGCTCAAGGACGCGCACACGATGCTGCGGGTGGCGGCCGAGACCGTCGGCCACATGCCCGGCGCGCAGTTCCTGCACTACGGCCCGGTGCCGCGCGGCGAGGAGGTCTACGGCCGCTCGTGCGTGGCGCTGCACGAGCGGCTCGGGCTCCGCGACCGCTTCCTGTTCATGGGCCCGACCGGCGATCCCAACGCGGTGGTGCGCAACTCCGACGTGGTGTTGATGACGAGCATCTCCGAGGGACTGCCGATGGCGATCCTCGAGGCGATGGGCCAGGCCCGCCCGGTCGTCTCGACGGGCGTCGGCGGCGTGCCCGAGGTCGTGCGCGGCTGTGGCGTGGTCTGCCCGCCGGGCGACGACCACGGGCTGTCGCGGGCGGTCGTGATGTTGCTGCGCAACCCGGACCTGGCCTGGCGGCTCGGCATGAGGGGGCACCGGCGGCTCGGGCGGCTCTTCAACGAGTCGGCGTGCATCGACGGCTACCGCGACCTGCTCGGCACGCTGACCGGCAACCCGTCCACGCCTCCGGCGGCCGCCCTGGGGCTGACGGCATGACGGAGGCCACGCTGGAGGCTGCCGAGGCGCGGCTGCTGGTGGAGGCGCGCCTCGGCCGCGATCCGCAGGACATGCTCGAGGCGGCCGTGGTCCTCGAGGCGTGGGCCGGGGTGCCCGCGCAGGCGGCGCTCGCCGCGGCGCGGACGATCATGCCGGCGGTACCCGACGAGCAGCGGGCCAGCAAGGGCCGGCTGCCGCGGCCGCGCAGCCAGGAGGGCGTCCTGCTCGACGGTGCGGCGTTCGTCGCCACGGTCATCGCGATCGCCTGCTGGGCCGCGCCGCTGGCCTCCAGCCTGGGCGTGACGGTCGTCGAGCACGGCCTGATGGTCGCGCTGCCGCTGACGCTCGCGCTGCAGTGGAGCCTGCGCAGCCGCTTCCTGGACCGGCCGCACGGCGTCGCCCAGCTCGGCCAGAACCGCCGGACGCTGATCCTCGTGGCCGCTGTCGTGCTGACCGTGCCGTCGCTGCTGCTCGGCGCCGCCGGGCTCCTGGCCGGACTGCTGACCATCACCTGGACCGGCGGCACGCTGCTGCTGCGGCGCGGCTGGCCGGCCGCGTACGTGCTGACGATCCTGCTGGCGACCGTCGCGATGCTGACGGAAGTCGCGGCGATGGCCGTGGTCGCGGCGGCGGCGGCGGTCACGATCGCGACCGTCGCGGTCGCCCTGTCGTCGGCGGCGGCGTCCGAGGCGCCCGCGCGGCGCTCGGTCGGGCGCTGGGAGCGGGCCGCGGTCGCCGGGACGATCGGCGTCGGGCTCGGGCTGATGCTCGTGCTGGACCGGACCGTGAGCTGGACCGAGGGCGCCGTGCCCGCGCTGGCCCTGCTGCCCTCGACGGTCGCGGGCTTCCTCGGCGGCCATCACCTGCGTCATCTCGAGCAGGCGATCCCGCGGGCGCTGTCGGGCGTCTCGGCGACCGGGCGCGACACCACGCCGCTCGGCGGCGCGCCGGTGCGCGTCCTGCGGGAGGCGCTCGGCCGGTTCCTGCTGCTGTGCGGGGCGCTGTCGGCCGCGCTGCTGTGGCTCTCGCCGTGGCTGGGCGG
>JAOPZP010000309.1 GCA_025964055.1 Conexibacter sp. | reverse complement strand
ACGTCGCGGCGCTGCTCGGGGAGTCGGCGGCGGTGGGGCCGGGGGGCGCGGGGGCGCTCGCGGCGGGCTGGCCCGGGAACAGGCTGGCGGGCAGGTCGATCTTGGCGTCGGCCTTCGAGGACTTCTTGGAGCCCTTGGTGTCGGACTTCTGGGCGCTGCTGCTCTGCTGGTCGAAGACCGCGGGGTCGAGGCCGTTGGCGACCGCGTCCTGGCGTGCCAGGAACGGGCTGCGGCCGTTGGCGATCTCCCGGTTGACCGAGGCGAGCGTCGGCGTGGTGGTGCTCGCGGCGCGCGCGGCGGTGGCGTTGGCGGCCTTGGGGAAGTTGGCGCTGCAGCCCGGGACCGGCTCCAGGGAGTAGGTGGTGCAGTTGGTGAGGACGAAGACGGCCCGCAGGTAGTGGCCGAGCGAGTCATAGCCGTTGGTCGAGGCGGCCGAGAAGTACAGGAAGTCCATCAGCCGCTCGATGCCGCCGGTGTCCTTGAGGCTGGTCAGCAGCTTCTCGAGGTTGCCGACGGTCGGCCGCGCGTCCTTGGCGAACGTCCCCAGGTCGCCGACGATCGGCTTGCTCTTCAGCAGCGCCTGGTCGCCGACCACGGCGCTGTCGCCCAGCGAGGTCAGCGCCGGCGTGCCGGCCTGGCTGAACGGGCCGAGCTGCTTGATGAAGGTGTTGATCTGGGGTGCGGCGGCGTTGAGGTCGGTCAGCACCGGGGTCAGCTGATCCGACAGGCCGCCGAGGCGCTCCATGGTCGGCTTGAGCTGCTTGAGGAAGCCGGGGAGCTTGGCGAGGTTGGCCTCGAGCGCGGTGCGCCGCTCGGCGGTGGCCTGCGCCGTCGTGTTGGCCTTGACCACGAAGTCGGCGACCTTCGCCTTGTCGCGGGCCAGCGGGGCCAGCACCGCGTCGCCGTTCTTGGCCAGGTCGGCGAGCGTCTGGTTCTGCGCGGCGAGGATCGCCAGGACCCGGTCGGTCTGCTGGAGCGCCGGGTTGGCCTCCTTGACCGCGCGCCGCAGCGTGTCGCCGTTGGCGGCCAGGCCGGTGCCGAGCTCGTTGATGATGATCGACAGCCGCTCGCGGTAGGGCAACCGCATGATGTTGCCGACGAGGTCGAGGTCCACCGGCTTGATCGTCTGCGAGTCGGGCAGCAGGTACTGGCCCTGGCCGGCGCCCTTGTCGATCTTGGCCAGCTCCGGTGCCGGGGCGTCGCCCTGGGCGCGCGGCTGCGTCGGCGTGCACTCGACGTAGCGCTCGCCGATCAGCGACTGCGGGCGGATCGTGCAGGTGGCGTCCTTGCGGAAGTCCTTGAAGCCCGGCTCGGTGATGTTCAGGATCACCGCGGCCTTGTTGTCGGGCGTCACGTCGAGGCCGGAGATCGAGCCGACCCTGACACCGGAGATCTTGACGTCCTCGCCGGGGATGACCGTGAAGGCGTTGCTGAAGATCGCGCGGACCTTGTACTCGCCCTTGTGGTCGTTGCCCGCGCCGGTCCCCAGCACGACGAGCACGGCGAGCGCGGCGACGGCGGCCACCCCGATGGCGATCAGGCGGCTCATGGGCCGGGGGGCACGAGGGTCGGATCGCAGTCCGAGCCCGCGGGCGCGTAGGGGTTGGAGCCGTCGGCGGCGACCTGCGTCGCGCCGCCGGGGCAGCGGCGCACCTTGCCGGACTGGAGGCCGACCTGGCGCTCGGACGGCTTGAGCGGCGTCAGCGTGCCGCCCGCCGGGTTGTCGGTGAACTGGAAGGCGTTGACGATCGGCGAGATGCGGGCGAAGTGGCCGTTGGCGTCGTAGTTGGCCGTGGACTGCCCGAAGTCGCGGAACCAGCCGATCAGGTCCGGGGCGTAGGGCCGGATGAACTGCAGCACCGGCGTGCCCTGCTGCAGGCCCTTGATCGTGTGCTGGAAGGTGGGCGTCGCGACCTGCGTCAGGCGCGGCTGCTGGTTGAGCAGGTCGATCAGGTCGTTGCCCGCGCCCGGGCGGCTGATGAGCGAGCTGAGGTCCCTGATCGTCGGTCGCGCGTCGGTGATCAGCGGCCGCAGCTGCTTGAAGAACGGGGCCAGGCGCGGGGCGACCGGCTTGGAGGCGTTGACCAGCTGGTCGAGGTCGTCGAGCGTGGAGCGCAGGTCGACGAACGTGCTGTTGCCGCGGCGCAGCGTGGCCGGCAGCGCCTTGAGCGCACGGTTCAGCGAGGCGCTCTCGGACGCGATCGCGCCCGAGGTCGTGTTGGCATTCGTGACGAGGTTGGTCAGGTCGCCGCGGCGCTCGGCCAGCGCGGTGGTCGCGCGCGCCGTGTAGATGATGAAGTCCTGCAGCGACTGCTGGTCTCGGTCGAGCTCGTTGACCAGGCGCGAGGTGGTGCTCAGCGTCGGGTTGAAGTACTTCAGCGCCTCGTTGGCCTGGGCGCCCTTGCCGCGGTACTGCGTGGCCGAGCCCTTGATGACCTTCTGCAGCGACGCGCGCGTCTTGGGGTCCAGCGTGTCGAAGAGCTGGTCGAGGTCGACCGACGTGGTCGTGCGGTCGAGGCCGAGCGTCTGGCCGTCGTCGAGCTTGGGCGCGTTGTTGGGGCCGGGCGCCAGCGCGATGTAGCGGTTGGCCACGCCCGAGAGCGAGCCGGAGCGGATCGTGGCGGTCGTGCCGAGGTGCAGCGGCGCGTAGGGCTCGTCGACCTGGATGCGGACCTCGGCGAGGTTGCGGTCGTCGAGCTTGATGGCGGCGACGCGGCCGATGCGGCGCCCGCCGATCTGCACGTCGTTGTCCTTGACGAGCTGGCCGGCGCTCTGGAAGACCAGCGTGTACTCGTGCTGGCCGGAGCCCTTGAGCAGCAGCACGGCCACGACGGCCACGACGGCGATCGCCGCGAGCGCGGCCAGGCGCGACGCGGTCATCGCCGCACCCCGGGGCGCGGGCAGGAGCCAGCGTCCACGCGAAGCGCGGCGTCGACAACGGGACAAGACGAAGGATGAGACAGGACCGTGTGGGGTTCGGTACAGGCCGTGAGCGGCCGATGATCTTCCAACTGAAGTGTTGAGCCGATGTTGCGTTGCCGCCGGCTCGTGCGGTTACTCCATGCCGAGCGGCCCCTGGGACTCGCCGGACAGGAACTGACGGACGAACGCGTTCTCGGAGTTGAAGAGCTCCTCGGCCGGACCGGACTCGACGATCCGCCCCTTCCACAGCACGCTGATGAACTCCGCGACCCGCCGGGCGCTCATGATGTCGTGCGTGATGACCGTGTAGCAGCCGCCGTTCTCCTCGTGGATCTCCTGGATCAGCTCGCACAGCAGCGCCGTGCGGACCGGGTCCAGGCCGGAGTCCGGCTCGTCGAAGAGCACGATGTTGGGGTCCAGCACCAGCGCCCGTGCGAACCCGGCACGCTTGCGCATGCCCCCGGAGAGCTCGTTGGGCATCTTGTCGTGCGCGGACCCGAGGCCGACCTCGTCGAGGCGCCGGCGCACGATGTCGAGGATCTCGTCCTCGCTCTTGTCGGTGTGCTGGCGCAGCGGGAAGGCGACGTTGTCGATGAGGTTCATCGAGCCGAAGAGCGCGCCGTCCTGGAACAGGACCCCGAAGCGCTTGCGCATGTCGAAGAGCTCGTCGTCGGTCATGTTCGGGACCGACTCGCCGTGGACGAGGACGTCGCCCTCGTCGGGGTAGAGCAGGCCGACCATGTGCTTGATGCACACCGACTTGCCCGTGCCCGACGGGCCGAGGATCATCGAGATCTTGCCCTCGGGCAGTCCCATGTTCAGACCGCGCAGGATCTTGTTGCGGCCGAAGGCCTTGTGCACGTCGATGAACTCGACGGCGTCGGCGACGCCGGTCGGTCGGTTCAGGCCGGTGTGCCACTGGTACTCGTCGTCGTCGGCGGCGGCCGGCGGGGCCTCGCGGACGACCGCGGCGCGCGCGCTCGCCGGCGAGTCGTCGGCGCGCAGGCGCTCGTCGTCGGGCGTCGCGGCGACCGGCGTGGTCGGCTCGTCGCGCAGGCCGTCGCCGGGCTCGGCGTCGTCGTAGCGGTCGGCGTAGGGATCTCGGGGAGTCTCAGACATCGGTTTCAGCCTCCGATCGGGGCACGTGGGTTGGCACCCCAGAACACCTGTGTGCCCAACATCCCGATGAGATGCACGAGCACGATGTTCATGACCATGGATTTCGCCGTCGCGGTGCCGACGCCGACCGGCCCGCCACCGGCGTGGTAGCCGTAGTAGCAGCCGACGAGCACGATCGCGGTCGCCATGACCATGCCCTTGATGACGCTGTAGAGGAGGTCGGGAGGGTTCTGGAACATCCAGAAGATGAGCGAGAAGCCGCCGGAGGACACCTCCCCGATCTGCTGCACCACGGCGAGGTAGCTGGCGAAGAAGCCGGCGCCGACCGCCGCCATGTACATGAACGGCAGCACGAGCCAGGCGGCCAGCAGGCGCGTCGCGCACAGGAAGAGCACCGAGTCGATGCCCATGACCTCGAGCGCGTCGATCTCGTCGGAGATCCGCATCGAGCCGAGCTCGGCGACGATGCCCGTGCCGACCTTGGCCGACATCATGTAGCCGAAGCCGTAGGGGACGATCTCGCGCAGGTCGCACCAGGCGGCGAAGACGCCGGCGTAGGCCGGTGCCCCCTGGGCGCGCGTGAAGTAGGCGCCCTCGATGCCGCACTGCAGGCCGACGATGAAGACCAGGCCCCAGATGACGAGCGTCGAGCCGAGGATGAGCACGCCGCACTGGCGCAGGGTCTCCCCGAAGAAGTGCAGCACGCGCAGGCTGTAGACCTGCCCGAGGATCTTCCCGCTGAACTTGGCGATCTCGCCGAACGACGAGATCCACTCGCGCGGGAGGGCGAACCAGCCCGCCATCAGCGGATCACCGTGATCTCGGGATGGGTGGCCAGCAGCGTCTGCGTGAACACGTAGTTGAAGGCGAAGACGCCCAGGAACGTGATGACCACCGCCTGGTTGACCGCCTTGCCGACCCCCTCCGCGCCACCGGACGCTGTCATGCCCTTGTAGCAGCAGACGATCGCGGTGATCGCGCCGAACATGGTGCACTTCAGCAGCGAGCCCCAGAGGTCGGTCGTGGAGGCGTTCGTGAAGAACGTGGCCCAGAACGGTCCGAGCGGCGCACCGTTGACGAGCGTCGCGATGAGGCCGCCGGTGATGCCGAAGATGATGGCGAAGATGTCGAACAGGCCCGTGACGAGCATCAGGGCCAGGAAGCGCGGGACGACGAGGTTCTTGACGGGGTCGACGCCGAGCACCTGCAGGGCGTCGAGCTCCTCGCGGATCTTGCGCGCGCCGAGGTCGGCGGTGATCGCCGTGCCTGCGACGCCCGCCACGATGATCGCGCAGACGAACGGCGCGAACTCGCGGATGATCGCGAGCACGAAGAAGCCGCCGAGGCGGTCCAGCGCGCCGAAGAGGATGAGGAAGTTGGCGGCCTGCAGCCCCGGCGCGCCGTAGGACACGGCGACCGTCGAGATCAGCAGCGGCAGCCAGCAGAGCCGCAGCGCGAAGAGGAACTGACCGACGAACTCGCTGCCGTACGGGTAGGGCGGACGGAGGGCAGACACCATCGTCTTCCCCGTCAAGATCATCATGTCGCCCACTTCTTCGAGCAGGCTCTTGGCCGGGGCGAATGCCCGATCGGCAACCGTGCTGACCACGCGAGTCTCGGACCTCTCCTCTTGCAACCCTCGGGGCACCTGCAACAGCAGGTCTCCCGCCCGGCGGCCAGTCTATGTGACTGTCGCAGGCGCTGCCAAACGGGAACCGTCCTCGCGGGGAGGTTCAACCTGCGACCCGTGACACCTTCCTCTGGTACGGTCCGCGCGGAGTGGAGGGGTCCAGGAGAACCTTGCTGGCGACGGGCGTCGCTGCGGTCGTCGCGGCGAGCCTCGCCGCGGGCTGCGGAGGCGGTGCGCGCCAAGACGCGAACGAGCCTTCCGGCACGTTCAAGGTCGACGTGCTCAAGGCCACCTTCCCCAAGCAGCAGCGCCTCTCCCAGGCGGCCGTGATGCGCATCGTCGTGCGCAACGCCGACACGCGGACGATCCCCAACGTGGCGGTCTCCGTGCTCTCCGACGACCCCAAGGGCGGCGGCGGCGGCTTCGTCACGCGCTCCACCGAGCAGGGCCTCGCCGATCCGACGCGCAACCTCTGGATCGTCGACCGCGGACCGAGCGGCGGCGACACCGCCTACGTCAGCACGTGGGCCCTCGGCCCGCTGCCCGCCGGCCGCTCCAAGACCTTCGAGTGGCACGTCACCCCGATCGTCGCCGGCTCGCACACCGTGCGCTGGCGCGTGGCCGCCGGCCTCAACGGCAAGGCGCGCGCGCAGACCGCAGCCGGCCAGGAGGCCTCGGGCACGATCCCGGTCACGGTCTCCAGCAAGCCGGCCCCGGTGACGGTCGACCCGAAGACGGGCGACGTCGTGGATTCCACTTCCTAGAGGGAAGTGGCGGAGCACCGCCGCGCTGCGGTCGCTCCTTGGCGCTCAGCTCTGGTGCTGGTCGTGCTGCGCGGCGTGGTTCGTCGGCAATGACGAGTGCGTGAACGGCGGCGCCGCCGTGGTCGGTCGTCCGTGGGCGCCATTGGTCCTGGAGTTGTTGGCGTCCTAGAGATCCGGGTCACCTTGACCCTCCATATGACGGTCAAAGTGACCCGGATCGCCTGGAAGTTGTCGTTCAGGCCCGAACGACCCCGCACCCCGGCGCCCGCGGCAGACCGACGGCGCCGGCGCCCTCTCCAGACCTCCGTCGTCATTGCCGACGAATCACGCGCCGCAGCACGACGAACGCCCGAGCTGAGCGCCAAGGACGTTCCGCAGCCCCTACTTCGGCAACCGCGGCGCGATGATCCGGTACGCCTTCAGGCCCAGGCCGAGGCGCTCGCGATCCTCGGAGAGCATCGGGTCCAGGCCCGTCAGCTCCTTCACGCGCTCCAGGCGGTAGGCCACCGTGTGGCGGTGCGCGTAGATCGCCGAGGCGGTCGCGTTCATGTTGC
>JAOPZP010000495.1 GCA_025964055.1 Conexibacter sp. | reverse complement strand
ACCTTGGGGGCAGAATGAGCGTTGAGAGAAGCATGAACGGACGTGGCAACGGGCTTGCCGACACGGCGCCGGACAACGGCCAGACGATCCTCGTCGCGGGCGGCGCCGGCTACATCGGCTGCGTGCTGGTGCCGAAGCTCGTCGAGCGCGGCTACAAGGTTCGCCTGCTCGACCGCATGTACTTCGGCGAGCAGGGGCTCGACAGCGTGCGCGACAAGATCGAGATGGTCGTCGCCGACGTGCGCGACATCCCCGAGGACGCGCTGGACGGCGTCGACGGCGTGATCAACCTCAGCGGGCTGAGCAACGACCCGACTGCCGAGTTCGATCCCGAGGCCAACTGGCAGATGAACGCCGTCGCGACCGAGACGCTCGGCCAGATGTGCGTCAAGCGGGGGATCGAGCGCTACGTCTTCGCCTCTTCGTGCTCGCTCTACGACGGGCTGCCCCCGGGCATGCACGACGAGACCGCGCCGATCGAGCCGCGCGCCGCGTACGCGACCTCCAAGCGCTACGGCGAGGAGGCGCTGCTGAAGCTGGCCGGCGAGGGCCTCACGCCGGTGCTGCTGCGCAACGGCACCGTCTACGGCTACTCGCCGCGGATGCGCTTCGACCTCGTGGTCAACACGTTCGTCAAGGACGCGCTGCTGACCGGCAAGCTGATGCTCCACGGCGGCGGCTGGATGTGGCGCCCGCTCGTCGACGTCCGCGACGTGTCCGACGCGATGATCGCCGCCTACGAGGCACCGGCGGAGAAGGTGCGCGGGGAGATCTTCAACGTCCTGCACTCCAACTACCAGATCCGCGAGCTGGCGATGCTGGTCGCGGGCTCGGTGCAGCTCACCGGCCGCAGCGTGACGCTGGACGAGGTCCCGGCACCGGCGCTCACGCGCGACTACGAGTGCTCCAACGCCAAGCTCTCGACCACGCTGGGCTTCATCCCCCGCCATTCGGTCCTCGATGCCGTGACGGACCTGGTCGGCCGGCTGGACGGGTCGACGGCCTCGCAGCTGACCGACCCGCGCAACTACAACATCCGGTGGCTGGAGCTCCTCAACGAGCTCAAGCCGTCGCTCGAGACGTTCCCGAGCGTCCTGTGAGGGCCCTCATCACGGGAGGCGGCGGCCAGCTCGCCTCCGACCTCCAGACGCTGCTCGGCGACCAGGCGACGTCCTTCTCGCGCGGGGAGCTCGACATCGCCGACACGGCGGCGGTCGACCGCGCGTTCGCCGACGTCGCCCCCGACGTGGTCTTCAACTGCGCGGCCTTCCACAACCTCGACGTGTGCGAGGTCGAGGCCGACCGGGCGTGGGAGGTCAACGTCCGGGCCGTCCGCGACCTCGCGTCGCGCGGCGCGAAGCTGGTCCACCTGAGCACCAACTACGTCTTCGACGGTCGCGCCGAGCGTCCGTACGGCGAGGACGACCTGCCGAGCCCGCGCTCGATCTACGCGCTGACCAAGCTCGCCGGCGAGCACGCCGCCCTGGCCTACGGCGACGGTGCGCTCGTCGTGCGCGCCGCCGGCCTGTACGGCACGCACGGCAGCGCGTCCAAGGGCGGCAACTTCGTCGAGCGCATGCGGACGCGTGCGCTCGAGCAGGGCTGGCTGAAGATGGTGGCCGACCAGCGGTTGCAGCCGACCTTCACGGCCGACCTCGCCGCGGCGCTGGTCGACGCCGTCGAGCGGGGCGCCGCCGGCACCGTCCACCTGACGGCCGAGGGCGCCTGCTCGTGGCTCGAGTTCACCGAGGCGATCATGGAGCTGGCCGGCATCGACGTCGCCGTCGAGCCCGTCACGACCACCGTGCAGCCCGGTCAGCCGGACCGGCCGCTCAACGGCGTCCTGGCCCGGCCGGCCGCGGACGCGCTCGGCCTGCCGCGCCTGCGGCCGTGGCGCGAGCAGCTGGCCGACTACCTGTCGCAGACGGCACCGGTCGCGCGCTAGCGCGACCGGCCGCCGGTCAGCCGCGGTAGCGAAACGGCAGCTCGTCCTTGACGTCGCGCAGGAGCGGGGCGCCGGCGTCGCGCTCGGATGGGATCAGCTCCTCCGTCGGCAGCGGCCACTCGATGCCGACGTCTGGGTCCTGGTAGGAGATCCCCCGCTCGGTGCCGTCGGCGTAGTAGTGGTCCTGCTTGTAGAAGACGTCGGCCACCTCGCTGGTCACGCAGAACCCGTGAGCGAAGCCGATCGGGCAGTACACCATCCGGTGGTTGTCCTCGGAGAGCTCGAACGCCTCCCATTCCCCGAACGTCGGAGAGCCGACGCGCACGTCGACCATGACGTCGACGATGGCCCCGCGGCCGCACCGCACGAGCTTGGCGGCACCGTCGCCGATCTGGAAGTGCATCCCCCGGATGATCCCGCGGCCGGAGCGCGAGTGGTTGTCCTGCACCATCGGCTCCGGGATCCCGACCTCGGCGAACTCGCTCTGCCGGTAGGTCTCGATGAAGAACCCACGGTCGTCTCCGAAGACGCGGGGCTCGAGGAGGATGGGCCCGTCCAGGCGGGATTCCAGGCGCTTGAATCGCATCGGCGGAGCGTAACCGGCGTCGCGGGCGGCTGAGCAGCAGCGCTGTGACCTCGTGCTGGGTGAGAGACCTCACCCATCTCCGGGGCGTGGGTGACGGTTGCCGTGTCCGGCCCGACCAGGGATCACCTTCCGGGCACCCCCATCCGAAATTCATACTCCCAGTCGTTCACTCGGTGGACGGGGACGCATGAAGCGACCGGCTCGAAGGCAGGGGTTGCCGGCTCGGTCGCCAGCAGTCCGTCGCGGCGGAGCCCGCGACGCTCGAGGCCAGTGGCCGCCGGCGCAGGGGATTGCGCCGGTCGCTTCCCGCTGGCCTCGATCACCCACGGACGACCAGCAACGGACAGGACATTGATGTCAGCGCACGCAGAGTTCAGTCGGACGGCACCGGGGACGTCGGGGGTGCTCACCGGCCAGTTCCGGCGGGCGGGCCGCCTGACCGACGACGACGCCAGCAACCGCGCCGTCGACCAGGCCGTCGCCCGCGCCAAGCAGGGCGACCGTGAGGCGCTGCGCTTCCTCTACGTCCGCTACGCGGACCACATCTACGGCTACGTCGCCAGCATCGTGCGCGACGACTTCGAGGCCGAGGACGTCACGCAGCACCTGTTCGCCAAGCTCATGACGGCGCTGCCGAAGTACGAGCCGCGCGAGGTCCCGTTCTCCGCGTGGATCCTCCGCGTCGCCCGCAACGTCGCCGTCGACCACATGCGCCAGCGGCGCGCCATCCCCTGTGAGGAGGTGCGCGAGCTCGACGACCGCGAGGAGGACGACGACGCGTCGCGCCACCGCTCGCTCGGCCTCCGCGACGCGCTCGCCACCCTTCCCGAGGACCAGCGCCAGGTCGTCGTCATGCGCCACCTCGTCGGCCTCTCGCCGGGTGAGATCGCCGGCCGCATGGGCCGCACCGAGTCCTCCATCCACGGCCTGCACCACCGCGGCCGCGGCGCCCTGCGCACCGCGCTCGCCGACATGGGCTGCGGCCCGACCATCGGCGCCAAGGTGGCCGCGTGATGTCGACCCACACCACCACCGCTCCGGCGATCCCGGTCACGCGCCTGGACCAGTCAGACCCCGTGCTGCTCGAGGAGCTGCTGGCCGTCGTGGAGCGGGTCGCCCGCCAGGGCGCCTTCACGATGGGCTCCGAGCTCGAGGCCTTCGAGCAGGAGTTCGCGACGTACTGCGGCTCCCCGCACGCGGTCGGCGTGTCCTCCGGGACCGAGGCGATCTCGCTGGCGCTGCGCGCGCTGGACATCGGCCCCGGCGACGAGGTCATCGTCCCGTCGAACTCGTTCATCGCGACGGCGGAGGCCGTCAGCTGGGTCGGCGCGACGCCGGTCCTGGTCGACGTGGATCCGCAGACGCACCTCCTCACCGCCGACGCCGTCGCTGCGGCGATCACGCCGAGCACCCGCTGCGTCGTCCCCGTGCACCTCATGGGCTCGACGGTCGACCTCGACCCGATCCTCGCCGTGGCCCGCGACGCCGGCCTGCGCGTCATCGAGGACACGGCCCAGGCGCACGGAGCGTTCCACCGCGACCGCCGCGTGGGCAGCGTCGGCGACGTCGGCTGCTTCTCGTTCTACCCCACCAAGAACCTCGGGGGCTGGGGCGACGGCGGCGCCGTCGTCACGCCGGACGAGGACCTCGCGGCGCGCGTGCGCCTGCTGCGCTCGCACGGCGAGTCGCCCCGCTACCACCACCGGATCGTCGGGACGACCGCGCGGCTGGACGCCCTGCAGGCCGCGCTGCTCCGGGTCAAGCTCCGCCACCTCGACGACCGCAACGCCGACCGTCGCCGCCTCGGCGCCGCTCTGGCCGACGGCCTGGCCGGCACGAGCGTGGAGCTCCCTGCGCCGGCGTTCGACGGTGCCGACCACGTCTATCACCTGTTCGTCGTGCGGTCGGGCCACCGGGACGCGCTGCGCGCGCACCTCGAGCGCCATGGCGTGTCCACGGCGGTGCACTACCCGTTCCCGATCCACCGCACGGAGGCCTACGGCGCGCTGCCGGAGGGCACCCTGCCCGGCGCCGAGCGCCTGGCGCGGGAGATCTGCACGTTGCCGCTGTTCCCGACGATGACCGACCACGAGGTCGCCCAGATCGTCGCCGCCGTCCGTTCGTTCGAGCCCGGGGAGTGATGACCATGTCCACGCAGAACCCGTCCGCGCCGTTGCGCGTCGTCGTCGTCGGCTACGGCTACTGGGGCCCGAACCTGGTCCGCAACGTCGCCGAGCGCCCCGAGCTCGAGCTCGCCGGCCTCTGCGAGCGCGACCCCGAGCGGGCCGCCGCCTTCTCGGCCCGGATGCCCGGCACGCCGGTCATCGCCGACTTCGACGACGTCCTCGCCGACGCCTCCGTCGACGCCGTCCTCATCGCCACCCCGCCGCGGACGCACCACGCGCTCGTGGCGGCGGCGCTGCGCGCGGGCAAGCACGTCATGGTGGAGAAGCCGCTGGCCAAGACCGCGGCGGAGGCCCGCGACCTGATCGAGATCGCCACGGCCAACCGCCTGACGCTCATGCCGGGGCACACCTTCCTCTACAGCCCGTCGGTCAACAAGATCCGCGACCTCGTCCTGGCGGGTGAGCTCGGGGAGGTCTACTTCGTGACCTCCTCGCGCATGAACCTCGGCAAGTACCAGTCCGACGGCGTCGTCTGCGACCTCGCACCGCACGACCTGTCGATCCTGATGTACCTGCTCGACCAGCCCGTCGTGCAGGTCAGCGCGTCGGCCCGCAGCGTGTTCCAGGACGGCGTGCCGGAGGTGGCCTTCCTGACGCTGACGTTCGCCAACGGCACCGCCGCCAACGTGCAGATCTCGTGGCTGGCGCCGCGCAAGGTGCGCGAGATGGTGATCGTCGGCAGCCAGAAGATGGTCCAGTACGACGACACCGCGGCCGATGAGACCGTTCGCGTGTACGACCGGGGCATGGACATCAAGACCCCCAAGAACTTCGGGGAGCACCAGCTCAGCTACCGCTCGGGCGACATCGTCATCCCGCGCGTCGAGGCGGCCGAGCCGCTGAGCCTCGAGCTGGCGGACTTCGCCCGGGCGATCGTCACCGGCCAGCGGCCGCGCTCGCACGCCGAGCTCGGCTACGACATCGTGGCGTGCGTCGAGGCGGCCGAGGAGTCCCTGCGCCTCGGCGGCACGCCGGTCGCGGTGCCGGCGCTGACGGCGCCCGCGCTCATCTAGCACGCCCTTCCACCACCCAGCTCGGCAGACCGGCCGCCGCGGATCCCGCGGCGGCCGGTGTCGTTGGTGGACGGTGCGGCGGAGCCGCCGCCGGTGAGCGGGCGCGCTGAGGGTGCCTAGGAGGCGCGCTCGTGCAGCGGGCCGTCGACCGGCGTCAGCGACCGCACGTCGTTGCGGTCCTCACGGTGCTCCGGCGCGTCCTCGAGGGGGTCGCCGGCCCCGGCCTGCTCCTCCGCGGTGCCCGCGGCGCGGTAGGCCCGTGCCAACCGCGAGCCGCCGATCATCGTGAAGCAGCCGAGCCCGAACAGGAAGAGCGCCGCGGCGATGCCGTAGAAGAGGCGCGGACCGCGCGGCGCCATGTGCGCCTCGGCCACGCCGAGGCCGCCGACGCGCAGGCGGCGCGCGTCCCTGACGTTGTCCTGCGCGGCCTTGGAGTTGAGGTAGTCCTGCAGGCCGGCGATCGTGGCGTTCGCCAGACGCGTCGCGCCGGCGGTGTCGGGCGCCTGGGCCTCGACCTCGATGATCGGGAGGCGGCTGCCGTCGGGCGTCGTCGACACCTTGGTGCGGAAGACCACCGCCCTGCGTGGATCGCTCGGCGGCGTCTGGGCCCCCGGGTCGGTCGCCGACTCGGCGATCCCGAAGAACTGGCTGGACGCCAGGCCGGCACGCCGGCCGATCGCGGCCTTGACGTCTCCGTCGACCATCAGGTTGGCCAGGAGGTTGGCGCGGATCCCCAGCGTGTCGGACCCGCGCGGCGCCACGTCGACGACCTGCGACTCGGGCGTGTCGACGAGGATGCGCACGTTGGCGATCCCGACCTCGTACTTGCGGGTCTGCAGCGCCGCCGGGAAGGAGAACTTGGCGACCACCAGCGTCCCGACGGCCACCGACACGAGGGCGATCAGGGCGGTGGCCAGGCGGAGGCGCCAGAGCTGGCGGAGGATCGTGACGGTTTGCATGCGGAGAAGAAGGAGCCTCGGTCAGCGCAACGATAAGGGACGTCCGCGGTACTAACGCCGGGCCCGTAGGGCTTCTTGCGGACCGCCGGCCCCCGATCGGCGCCCGGCCCGCGCAAGTGCTTGCCGCGCGTGGCCGTTGATGGAACGCATGGATCCGCGATTCATCACGTTGACCTTCCACGGGATCGGCGACATCGACCGGCCGCTGGACGACGGAGAAGGCGACGTCTGGATCGATCGGCAGCTGTTCGGAGCCGTGCTCGACCACGTGTCGGGCCGCGCCGACGTCCGCCTGACGTTCGACGACGGCAACGCGTCCGACGTCCGGCACGCCCTGCCGGAGCTGGAGCGGCGCAAGCTGCGCGGCACCTTCTTCGTCGTCGCCGAGCGGCTCGGCCGGCCGGGGTTCCTGAGCGCCGGCGACGTCCGGGCCCTGGCCGACGCCGGCATGGCCATCGGCTGCCACGGCATGCGCCACGTCCCCTGGCGCCATCTCCCCGACGAGGGCCTGCACGAAGAGCTCGTCGAGGCCAAGGCGCAGCTCGAGGGCGTCCTCGACCGCCCGGTCACCGAAGCATCGTGCCCGTTCGGCGCCTACGATCGCCGCGTCCTGCGAGCGCTGCGCCGCGGCGGCTATGACCGCGTATACACCAGCGACGGCGGCACCGCCCACCCGGACGCGTGGCTGCAGGCACGCACCTCGATCCACTCGGCCGATCGTGCCGACGCGGTGCTCACGACGGCCACCGCGTCGGAGGCGCAGCCGGTCGCGCGGCTGCAGCGCCACGCCAAGCTGGCGGTGAAGCGGTGGCGCTGACGCTGCACCCCATCGCGCCGGACGACGGCCCCCGGGTCGGCGCCTTCCTCCACGAGCACCTCAACGAGCGGGTCGGCCCGGACGTGTGGGCCGGCGCGCTGGACGTCCCGTGGACGGCCGAGCGCCCGAACGGCGGCTTCATGCTGCTCGACGACGGGACGATCGTGGGCGCCCATCTCGCCTTCTACTCCGAGCGCACCATCGACGGCCGGCGCGAGCGCTTCTGCAACCTCGGCGCGTGGTGCGTCCTCCCCGCCTACCGCTTCCACGGCCTGCGCCTGCTCAAGGCGCTGCTGGCCCAGGACGGCTACACGTTCACCGACCTCTCGCCCAGCGGCAGCGTCGTGGACATCAACACCAAGTTGAGCTTCCGCTTCCTGGACACCGCGGCCGCGCTCGTCCCCAACCTGCCGTGGCCGTCGCTGCCGGGCCGGACCGAGGTCATCGCCGACCGGGCCGGGATCGAGCAGGTCCTGACCGGCGACCAGCTCCAGCTGTATCGCGACCACGCCACCGCCGCCGCGGCCCGTCACGTCGTCCTGCGGCGCGGCGACCGGTGGTGCTACGTCGTGTTCCGCAAGGACCGGCGCCGGGGGCTGCCGCTGTTCGCCTCGGTGCTGCACGTCAGCGACCGTGAGCTGTTCGCCCGCTGCCGGCGCCCCTTCGCGCGCCATCTGCTGCTGCGCCACGGCATGCCGGCGATGCTCGCCGAGGACCGCATCGTCGGACGTCGCCCCCGCCTGGCCCTCGACGTGAAGGCGACGCGGCGCAAGATGTTTCGCAGCGCGAACCTCGACGCCGCCCAGATCGACTACTTCTACAGCGAGCTCGTGTGCGTCCCCTGGTGACGCGGACGGCCCGGAGGACCAGCCCAGCATGCACACCCACCTGCACCACCTGATCGCCGACGCGGCCGCCCGGACGCCGGACGCCCCCGCGCTGACGGTCAAGGACCGCACGGTCGGCTACGCCGAGCTCTGGCACGACGTCGCGGCGTTCGGTGCCGGGCTCGCCGCGCTGGGCCTCCAGCGGGGCGAGCGCGTCGGCGTCTACCTCGACAAGCGTGTCGAGACCGTGGTCTCGATCTTCGGCACCTCCGCCGCGGGTGGCGTGTTCGTGCCCGTCAACCCGCAGCTCCGGGCCAAGCAGGTCGCCTACATCCTGGCCGACTGCGACGTCCGCGTCCTGGTCACGACCGCCGAGCGCCTCGCGCTCCTGCGCGACGAGCTCGGACAGTGCCCGGCGCTGGAGCACCTCGTCGTCCTCGGCACGGAGCCCGCCGGCGGCGCCCGGTCCTGGGAGGACGTCCTGGCTCCGGACACCCCGCTGCCGTCCGGCCCGCGCGTCGACGTCGACCTCGCGGCGATCCTGTACACGTCGGGCAGCACGGGCAAGCCCAAGGGCGTCGTCCTCTCGCACCGCAACCTGCTGGTCGGCGGCGCGAGCGTCAGCGAGTACCTCCACAACGACGCCGACGACGTCATCCTGGCCGCGCTGCCGCTGAGCTTCGACGCCGGCTTCAGCCAGCTCACCACCGCGTTCACCGTCGGCGCGCACGTCGTGCTCGTGGACTACCTGCTCGCGCGCGACGTCGTCGCCCTGTGCGCCCGCCATCGCGTCACGGGGCTGACGTGCGTGCCACCGCTGTGGATCCAGCTGGCCGAGCAGGAGTGGCCGGCGGAGGCGTCGGAGAGCCTGCGCTACTTCGCCAACACCGGTGGGCGCATGCCACGGGCCACGCTGGACCGGCTCCGGGCGATCTTCCCGGCGGCCAAGCCGTACCTCATGTACGGCCTCACGGAGGCGTTCCGCTCGACCTACCTCGACCCCGACGAGGTGGATCGCCGCCCGGACTCGATCGGCAAGGCGATCCCGAACGCCGAGATCCTCGTCGTCCGCGAGGACGGCACGCTCTGCGACGACGGCGAGGAGGGCGAGCTCGTGCATCGCGGCGCGCTCGTGGCGCTGGGCTACTGGAACGACGCCGCGCGCACCGCCGAGCGCTTCAAGCCGGCCCCCGGCCGCGACCCGGGCCTCATGACCACCGAGCTGGCGGTCTTCTCCGGCGACGCCGTGACCCGCGACGCGGAGGGGTTCCTCTACTTCGTCAGCCGCAAGGACGAGATGATCAAGACGTCCGGCTACCGCGTGAGCCCGACCGAGATCGAGGAGGTCGTCTACGGCACGGGCCTGGTCCGCGACGCGGTCGCCCTCGGCATCGACGACGACCGCCTCGGCCAGCGCATCGTCCTGGCCGTCAGCCCGGCCAACGGCGCCGAGCTCGACCCCGGCGTCCTGCTGGCGGAGCTGCGCAAGCAGCTGCCGCTCTACATGCTGCCCAAGCACGTCTCCGTGCGGGCCGAGCTTCCCCGCTCGCCCAACGACAAGTTCGACCGCAACCTGCTGCGCCAGGAGCTCGCGTCCTCATGACCGACACCATCGCCACCGCCACCGCGCTGCGCCATTGCGACCACGTCGGCGGCGTGCCGCTCGAGCGCCTCGCCGCTCGCGTCGGCACCACCCCGTTCTTCGCCTACGACCGCGCGCTGCTGAACGAGCGCATCGCGCTGCTGCGTGCGACGCTGCCGGCGGGCATCGACCTGAGCTACGCCGTGAAGGCCAACCCGATGCCGGCGGTCGTCCAGCACCTCAGCGGCCTGGTGGACTCGCTGGACGTCGCCTCGGCGGGCGAGATGCAGGTCGCGCTCGACACGCCCACGCCGGCGGACCGGATCAGCTTCGCCGGCCCGGGCAAGACGCCGCAGGAGCTCAGCCAGGCCGTCGCGGCCGGCGTGACGATCGAGATGGAGTCGGCGACCGAGGCGCGGCGCATCGCCGAGACGGGCGAGCGGCTCGGCATCCGGCCGCGCGTCGCGGTGCGCGTCAACCCCGACTTCCAGGTGAAGGGCTCGGGCATGCGGATGTCGGGCGGCCCCCAGCAGTTCGGCGTCGACGCCGAGCAGGTGCCGGCGCTGCTGGCGCAGATCGCCGCCACCGACCTCGAGCTCCTGGGCTTCCACATCTTCGCCGGCTCCCAGAACCTCAACGCCGAGATCCTGTGCGAGGCGCAGCGCAAGACCGTCGACCTCGCGGTCGCGCTGGCCGAGCATGCGGCCGAGCCGATCCGGTACCTGAACGTCGGCGGCGGCTTCGGGATCCCCTACTTCCCCCAGGACCAGCCGCTGGACCTCGGCGCGATCGGCGAGAACCTGGCCGGGCTCCTGGCCGACGTCGTGACCCCCAACCTGCCCGACGCGCGCGTCGTGGTCGAGCTGGGCCGCTACGTCGTCGGCGAGTGCGGCGTCTACGTGACGCGCGTCGTCGACCGCAAGGAGTCCCGGGGCAAGACGTTCCTCGTCGTGGACGGCGGACTCCATCACCAGCTCGCCGCCTCGGGCAACTTCGGCCAGGTCATCCGGCGCAACTACCCCGTGGCGATCGGCGGGCGCGGGGACGCGACCGAGACCGAGGCCGTGACGGTCGTCGGCTGCCTCTGCACGCCGCTGGACCTGCTCGCCGACAACGTGGAGCTGCCGCCCGCCGACGTCGGCGACCTGGTGGTCATGTTCCAGGCGGGCGCCTACGGGCTGACCGCCAGCCCGGCGGCCTTCCTCGGCCACCCGGCCGCCGCCGAAGTGCTCGTGTGAAGATGTCCGACGAGCACGACCGCCCTTCCGCGACAGGAGCACCGATGGACCCCAACACCACGACGAGCATCGAGAGCGTCAAGGCCGTGATCGTCGAGACCCTCGGCCTCGAGGACCGCGCCGGCACGATCGACGCGTCCACGCCGCTGCTCGGCGCGCTCCCGGAGCTGGACTCGCTGGCCGTGGCGGAGCTCGTCGTCGCGCTCGAGGCGCGGTTCGGCATCGTCTTCGACGGCGACGACGTCACCGCCGAGGCGTTCGAGACGCTGGCCAGCCTCAGCGAGCTGGTCGACCGCAAGCTGACCTGAGCCCCCTCCGCCACGCCTGGAGGGCGTGCGCGGATCGCTCGGTCCGAAGATGATGGAGTCGGCCCCCGCTCGCGGGTGCGGCCGCCCATCCACGCCCGTGGTACGCCGCGGCGCTCCTGGACGCCCACCCAGGGCAGGGTGCTGACACGCCGCGACTGCGGCGTTTAGCCCTCGGCGATCGAGGTACTACGCTGCCCAGCGGCCAGGTGCGAGGCAGGGGATCTCCGGATCTTCCGCACCTCAGGCCCGTTCCCAGCTGTCGCAGGTCCATGAGCCACTGCCGGAGCTCCCGGCGGCGCGACGCACTCTGTCGATCTGCATCGCTGACCAGTCTGATGACCGGAGGATCCGCCGTGCCTTCTGGACGTGTTGGTCGCGGCGCCAGGCCGTCCAGTTCCTGCGAGCAGGTTTCAAGCGTCATCGGCATCAGCGCCGATAGCTGCACTGCACGGTCCACGCATACCCGCAGGCCAACGACTAGGAGATAGGTCGATGTCGAAGTTCTTGATGTTGCCGGTCCTCGCCCTCGCCGCGTGCGTGGGGCCAATTGCCACCGCCGCCGCCGCCGACGCCAACCACGACGGCTTGAACGACGCGTGGCAGGCGCGCTACCACATCGCCGCCGGCGCCTCATCGGCCGGCAGCGATGCCGACCGTGACGGGCTCGCCAACCGGATCGAGTTCCAGCTGAAGCTCAACCCCTCGGCGATCGACACCGACAGGGACGGCCTCACCGATGGTCAGGAAGTCCAGCGCTACCACACCAATCCGCGCAAGAAGGACACCGACGGCGACACCTACTCCGACGGCGTCGAGGTGACGGCCGGCAGCAATCCCCTGAAGCGCAGCAGCGTGCCGAAGAAGCCGACTCCGGCCCCCATCCCCGTGCCGCCCGTGGTGGTCCCGCCGATCCTGACGCCGGACCCGACGCCGACGCCGGCCCCGACGCCGACGCCGGACCCGACGCCCGCGCCGACGCCCACGCCCACGCCGGTCCCGACGCCGGCTGCACCGACGGCCGCCTTCACGGCGACGCCGTCTGCCCCGCAGACCGGGCAGCAGGTCAAGTTCGACGGCCGCGGATCCACCTGCGTGGTGACGCCGTGCACCTACAACTGGACGGACGTCGGCTCCGACGGCACCGGCGCCTGGCCGCTGGGCTCGGGCACGACCCCCACCTTCACCTTCCAGGGCGCCGGGTCCAAGTACGTGCGCCTGACCGTCACCGACGCGCTCGGCCGCGCGGCCACCGCGAACAAGACGCTGACCGTGACGGCTGCGCCCAGCCCGACCCCTGACCCGACGCCGACGCCCACGCCGGATCCCACCCCGACGCCCACTCCGGACCCGACGCCCACGCCGGATCCCACGCCCACGCCGACGCCGACGCCGACGACCTGCGATCGCAACGCCACCACCTCGACGTTCTCGGCACAGGTCAGCGCCGCGACGGCGGGCCAGGTGCTCTGCCTCGCCGCCGGCAACTACGGCACCTGGACGGGCACCAACAAGGCCATCACCCTGCGGCCGGCCGCCAGCGCCGCGGTGACCATGGGCCTGGACTTCACCACCGGTGACTCCGGCTTCACGATCGACGGCATCTCGACCCCCGGCGGGTCCATCAACGCCGGCGCCAAGAACATCACCATCCGCAACTCGGCGTTCAGCAGCCACCTGGTGATCGACGGCGTCGCCAACGCCAACATCCTGCTGGACCACAACACGCACATCGGCGTCCAGACGTGCGCCAGCTGCGACCCCGCGATGATCCACCTGCCCTACGGCTCGAACACGCCCTCCGGCGTGACCGTGTCGAACTCGCTGTTCGCCGACGGCAACGCCGACGGCATCCAGGCGGGGACGGGCCTTAACATCATCAACAACGAGTTCCGCAACATCAAGGAGAACGGCCCGAACGATCAGGCGCACACCGACGCCATCCAGCTCATCGACGCGCCGTACTCC
The DNA here is from genome assembly GCA_025964055.1 of Conexibacter sp. Taxonomy (GTDB): domain Bacteria; phylum Actinomycetota; class Thermoleophilia; order Solirubrobacterales; family Solirubrobacteraceae; genus Baekduia. Next base: position 21,901 of record JAOPZP010000495.1, on the reverse strand, counting down.
CTCGTCCAGGGCAACTACATCCACAACACCGCTGACGGCATCGTCGCCTACGACGGCCTCTCACACGCCACGATCCAGGACAACGTCATCGACCTGATCAACGGCCGGTGGGGCATCGAGCTCTACTCCGACAACGGCTCGATCGTCCGCCACAACACGCTCGTCTACAACACGGGCTGCGCGTACGCCGCCTGCGGGTACATCATCCTGGACCGCAAGAGCGCCGATCCGGCGGGCACGGGCACGGTCGTGAGCGACAACATCGCGACCGACGTCTCGATCAGCGACGGGTCGACGGCAGCCCAGAACACGCACAACATGCTGCGCACCGCGGCGGGATCGGCCAACACGATCGGGACCCCGGTCTACTCCGGCGGATCGGCGCCTGGCGCGTACTCGGGCTTCACGCTCGCCTCCAGCTCGCCCGGCAACGGCGCCGCGACCGACGGCGCGGACGTCGGCCGCCGCTGAGCGCCTCGGGCGGCCCGGCATCCCCGGGCCGCCCGGCGTCGTTCCCGCTCCCCGTCCGTCGAGCTTGCTCGCGCAGACCATCGGGTAGTCTGTCGCTTCACTCGGGGACGGGCCCTGGCAGGACGCCGGGGCTAGGGGTGCCGTCTCCTTTCGCACGATCCGCCACGCGTCAGCCGGCGCCGACGTCGAAAGGGACGACCAGATGTCCAAGCTCAGAAGCATGACGGTGGCCTTCTGCCTCCTCGCCATCGCCGTCCCCGCGGCGATCGCGGCGACCAGCCACCGCCATCAGAGCCTGCTCCCCAAGGGCTGGGCCCATCACTACGGCCTCGCGGTGGGCTCGGTCAAGGCCGACACCGACCACGATCGCCTCAGCAACCTCCGCGAGTACCGGCTGCACACCAACCCGCGCCGCAAGGACACCGACCGCGACGGCCTCACCGACGGCCAGGAGGTCCTGCGCTACCACACCGGTCCGCGGCGCAAGGACACCGACGTCGACGGCTTGACCGACGGCGCCGAAGTCCGCAAGTACCACACGAACCCGCGCAAGAAGGACACCGACGGCGACGGCTTCAGCGACGGGGCCGAGGTCAAGGCCGGCAGCGATCCGCGCAAGAAGAGCAGCGTGCCGGCCGCCGCCAAGGGCGCCCAGCCGGGCGCGGCGGCGCCGGGGGCCAGCTCGACCGCCACGGCCGGCGTGCCCGCACCCGGCGCCCCCGCCGGAGCCGCGCCCGGAACGCCGGGCGGCACCGGGATCGGCACGACGGGCCCGACGCCCACCCCCATCCCGACCCCACCGGCCACGCCGGCCACGTGCAACCGCACGGCGACGACCGCCACGTTCGGCGCGCAGTTCGCCGCGGCGACCAGCGGCCAGACGGTCTGCCTGGCCGCCGGCGGCTACGGGACGTTCACGGGCGCAGCGAAGCCCGGACCGGTCTTCGTCATCCCGCAGCCCGGCGCGGCGGTCAGCATGGCGGTGGACTTCGGGGCTGCGTCGAACATCATCCTCGACGGCCTGACGATCACGGGCGCGACCCTGACCGGCGCGACCAACAACATCACCATCCGCAACTCGACGTTCACCGGCAGCCTGATGTTCGACCGCCTCGCGAACGCCAACGTGCTGCTGGACCACAACACGCACAACAACATCATGACCTGCGCGTCGTGCGACCCGGCCCGGATCCACGGCAACTACGACTCCCCCACCGCCTCGGGCGTGACGGTGATGAACTCGGTGCTCAGCGGCGGCAACTCCGACGGCATCCAGACGGGCGTCGGGATGAACATCATCAACAACGAGTTCAGCAACATCAAGGAGACGGGTCCCAGCGACCCGGCCCACAGCGACGCCATGCAGCTCATCGGCGCGACGGGTGTCCTGGTCCGCGGCAACTACGTCCACGACACGGCGTCGGGCATCGTCGCCTACGACGGCATCGACCACGCGACCATCGAGGACAACGTGGTCGACATCGCGCGCACGGCGGGCATCGAGCTGTACTCCGACAACGGCTCGACCGTCCGTCACAACACGGTGGTGTACCGGCCGACCGGCTGCTACGCGGGCAACGTGCCCTGCGGCTTCATCGACATCAACCGCAAGTCGGCCGACCCGGCGGGCAGCGGCACGACCGTGATCGACAACATCACCTCGGGCGTGACCCTCGAGAACGGCTCGACGGTCGCGACGCGCAACCACAACATGGTCCGCCAGGGCGTGGCCAGCGGCGACTTCACCGGCACGCCGGCGTACGTCGGCGGCGCCCATCCCACGGTGGCGACCGGGTTCCGGCTGACCGCCGGCTCGCCGGGCCACGGCCGCGCCTCCGACGGCCAGGACGTCGGGATCCGCTGAGCGCCCCGGGTCAGGCGCGGCGGGCCGTCGGCCCGTAGTAGTCGTCGCGGCGCAGCACGCGGATCAGCGCGCGCACCTGGACGACGGTCTTCCACGCCAGGTACCACGGGGCGGCGGCCAGCGCCAGCCAGGTGCGCCACCCGGCGCGCGCCTGGATCAGGCCCACGACCAGCGCGCCGGCCAGCACCGCGAACGCCGCCGCGCCGACGACGGCCAGCGGCCAGGCGCCGGCGACGGCGGCCAGCGCCGTGCCCAGCAGCAGCGAGACCGCCGCCGCGGCGAACGGCGGGCTGGCCAGGAACCACGCGGCCTCCAGGCACGCGACGTCGCGCTCGCGCACCGCGCGGCGCAGCAGCGGCACGACGAAGTCGCGCGCCGCGTTCATCCGTCCGGCCTCGTAGCGGACCTTCTGACCGCCGAAGGTCCCCCAGCCGCTCGCCCCCTCCGACCGCAGCCGAGCCGGGTCGACGTGGCGACAGCGATGGCCGGCGAGGAGCAGGTCCAGCGTGAAGTAGAGGTCCTCGGAGGCCGGCGCGCGGAACCGGTGCGCGAGGGCGACGTCGCGGCGGATCGCCATGCCCGTGCCGCGGAGCCGGACCGAGAGGCCGAGCGCGCTGCGTCCGCGCGGGATCGTGATGCCCTGCAGGGTGAAGGCGGCCAGCGATGCCTCCGCGGCCAGCGTCCGGCCGTGGCTGCTCTCGCTCCGTGCCTGGACCGCCGGTGCGCCGGACGCGAGCGCCTGCTCGCAGGCGGCGAAGAAGCCGGGCTCGATCACGGAGTCGGCGTCGAGCATGACCACCGCGTCCCACTCGAGGCCACGGGCGTGCTCGAGGCCCGCCTGGCGTGCGGCCGCGCGGCCGGGCTCGTCGTCGTCCCCGCGCTCGAGCACGGCCGCGCCCGCTGCACGCGCAAGGGTGGCGGTGGCGTCGGTGCAGCGATCGGCGACGACCAGGAGCTGGTCACGCTCGCGGAGGTCGGCGGCGATCGCCGCCAGGGAGCGGCCGATGACGAGCTCCTCGTCGTGGGCCGGCATGAGGACGAGGAAGCGGAGCCGGTCCCCTGCACCGGCCCGCGGCGCGCGGTAGAAGAGCGAGGCGCCGGCGAGCAGCCCGAGGTGCAGGGCCGTCGCCAGGCCGGGAACCGCGACGGCGGCGATGAGGATGAGGAGGACCGTGTCCATCACTCACACCAACGCTCCGGATTGCCGTCAGCTTGCGGGCGTGCGCGCTGCCCAGCTCAGGACCGTCGGGGAGCCGCCGCCGGTGAAGAACCGCGCGGGCCGGCCCGTCCCATCGGCCGCAGCGACGTCGACGTCGCCGCCGACGCCATAGAGGACGCGCCGGTCGTCGAGCCACTCGACCTGGTCGTCGATCGAGCGCGTCTCCGCCAGCGGGGTCTCGTGCATCGTCGCGAGATCGAGCACGGTCAGGTGCCAGGGCCGCGACGCCGGACCGGTCCGCTTCTTGTAGGCGATGCGCGTGCCGTCGGGCGACAGCGACGGGCACTCGACGTTCTCGTGCAGCACGCGCGCCGTCCGGCCGCGCACCGATCCCTCCACCAGGTACGTCTTGCCGCCCGTGGCGAGGGTGGCGTAGAAGCGGTCGCTGTCGCGGGCGAAGGTCACGCCCCAGAAGTTCATGTCGAGCGCGGTGAGCTGCCGATCGCCCTTGGTGACCGCGAACCGCTCGAGCTGCGCGGCCTCACGGCCGGACCGCATGTCGATCAGCGTCGTGTCGGTGGAGAACTGCCCGGCCGCGGCGTAGGAGTGGCCGGTCACGAAGAGCGTCACCGCGCCGTACCGCCCGTCGGGCGACACCCGCGCACGGCTCGGGACGCCCTCGACGGCGAGCCGGTGGCGCACCTTCAGGTCCGCGCCGAAGACGTCGGCCTCGTACCCGGCCGCGAAGCCCTTGGCCTGCGTGAGGCAGAGGCCGGCGCCGGGAGCGTAGGACACGCGGCCGCAGCTCAGGTGCAGCGCGGTGGCCGGCGTGCCCGGCTGGGCGAGCGATGCGAGCGCGAGCTGCCCGCCCGGGCCCTGCGACCGGTCGCCGGTGCGGTACAGGACCACGGGGCGCCGGGTCTGCTGCGCGTCTGCGAGCGCGCCGGTCGAACCGCCCTTCGCGGCGCCGCCTGACCCCAGGCCGGCGAGGACCGCGACGCCGGCGCCCACCACGCAGAGCGCCAGGAGGGCGACGAAGGCCGTGCGCCGCCGAGCCGCGGTCATGCCGCCGGCTCCGGCGCGCGGACCAGCAGGAAGCCCGCGAGCGCCGTCGCCACGACCAGCGCGGCGCCAAACGCGATGAAGGCGCCGTTCAGGGTCCAGAGCGTCCACAGCGCGCCGAAGGCGACGGAGGCGACCAGCCGCGCGATGCTCGTCGCGGTGCCCAGCAGCGCCAGGCCGCTGCCCCGCACCTCCTCGGGGACGACCGTGCTGCCGAGCGCCATCAGGACGCCGTCCGTGGCCGCGTAGTACGCGCCGAGCAACCCGAGCGCCACGACCAATAGGAGCCAGCCGCCCAGCGGCGACAGCACCGCCAGGTAGACGCCGAGCAGGAGCGCGTACCCGGCCAGGAAGACGCGACCGCGGCCGAAGCGATCGGCCAGCCGGCCCGCCGGCACGGCCAGCAGCATGTAGGTGCCCGAGCTCGCGACGAACAGCAGCGGGAACAGCGACGTGCCGAGGTCGAGCTCCTTCTGCAGGGCCAGGAAGACGAAGGCGTCGCTGGCGGTCGCCAGGCTCAACGCGGCCCCGGCGCACATCAGCGCGCGGTAGCGCGGCAGCCGCAGGAGCGCGAAGGCTCCGCTGAGCGCCGGCGGCCGCTCGGGCGCCTGGGCCCCGGCCACCGGACCGCGCTGCTCGACGAACAGCACGAGGACGCCGACTCCGAGGAGGGCGAGGAAGAAGCTCACCAGGAACACCGTGTGGAACGCCAGCGGCGCGGCGGCCAGCAGCGCGAACGCGAGCAGCGGGCCCAGGACGGCCCCGGTGGTGTCCATGGCGCGATGCACGCCGAACGCCATGCCGAGCTGGTCGCGCGGAGTCGCCAGCGAGATCATCGCGTCCCGGGGAGCCGTGCGAATGCCCTTGCCGGCGCGGTCCAGCAGCACCACGGCGCCGATGGCCGAGACGCCGGTCCCGACCACGGCGAGCAGCAGCTTGCACACCGCCGAGATCCCGTAGCCGGTCGCGGCGGTCTCCTTGTGGCGGCGGAACCGATCGCCGATCATGCCGCTGGCCAGGCCCATGAGCGCCGTGGCGCCGTTGTAGAGGCCGTCGATGAAGCCGAACGCCAGCGGCGAGAAGCCGCCGATGGCGACCAGGTACAGCGGCAGGACCGTGACCACCATCTCCGAGGAGATGTCGGTGATGAGGCTGGTCAGCCCGAGCAGCACGACCGTGCGGCTGACGCGCCCCCCGGCCGGTGTGCTGCGTGCCGCCAGCAGGCGGCGGTGCCCCCGCAGGAGCGCCTTGGAGTCCGAGACCTGGTACATGGCGGTTGGCTAGGACGGGAGCCGCGGGACGGCCTTGGCGGCGAATCGCCGGGCGACGTCGCAGTGCCCGGTGATCGACAGGACGCGCCCCTTCGACAGCGGCAGGTAGAGCGCCGGCTGGCCCCAGGTGCCGCAGAGGCCGCTGCGGCCGCCCACCGTGATCGCGGTCGGCTGCTTGACGTGCCGGCGCACCGTGGCGAACGGCGTCGTCTGGACGGCGACGGTGATGAACTGCCGGCCGTGCCCGGTCCGCACCGACCGGTAGATGCAGGTCGGGCCCTGCGGCGCCTCGGTCAGCGGCCGCACGGCGCCCTGGATGATGGTCGCGGCCTCGGCGCGCGTCACCAGGTTGCAGGGGGTGAACCGCGACTGCGGCTTGCTGGACTGCTGGGCGAGGAGCTTCTCGTAGCTGGGGCCGGCGTCCGCGGGCGTCGCGCTGCCCGCGCTCTCGGCCTCCTTGAACGCGGGCCCGGCCGCCTTGCCCGAGGGCGGCGTGTCGGCGATCGTCGCCACCAGCGGGTGCTGCGGGCTGCCGGGCGCTGCCGGGGGCTCCGACGAGGCGCCGCAGCCCACGGCCACCGCCGTCACGGCGAGCAGCAGGGCGATCGGAAGGGGCCGCATGTAACACACAACGGGTCCAGAGGCCCCGTCTTTTCAGCCCTTCGTCAGTTCATCAGCTCGCCGGCGAGAACAGGACGTCGACGAAGTAGTTCGTCGCGTTGTAGCTGCTCGCCGGGAACGTCATGCTCGGGCTGTAGACGTAGATGCCGTTCGGGGTCCCCAGGTTGGAGAGCGCGTGCAGCGGGGCGTTGTCGATCGCCGCCGAGGCGAACGCCGCTCCGGCCGCCGAGTAGTGGCCGTTCGGGGCGAGGTAGGTCGCCACGTAGGTCGTCGCGGCGGTGATCGGCTGCGGGCTGGCGAACAGCACCGTCTGCCAGCCGGCGGCGGACTCGCCCGTGGAGGTGGCCGACGCCACCAGTTGGCCGTCCGACGTCCACAGCGCCGCGATGTGCGTGCCCGTGTTCGCGGCGGCCTTGTAGAACCGGATGCCGGTCACCGAGCCGTCCACGTCGGCCGTGAACTTCGCGCCGAGCACGATGGAGCTCGGGTCGCCGGCGTCGATCATGGCCGGCGTGGCGAAGTCGAAGATCGTGGCGCGCGGGGTCACCGGGCCGGTGGCGCCCGACGCCGGTCCGGCGCCCACCGCGTTGGTCGCGGTGACGGTGAACGTGTAGTCGGTGCCGTTGGTGAGCCCGCTGATCGTCGCGGCGGTGACCGTCCCGGCGACGTGCGTCGCCGACTGCGCCGCCCCGCCGACGTAGGGCGTCACGGTGTAGTCGGTCACGTCGCTGCCGGCGCCGGTCGGCGCCGTCCAGTCGACGCGCGCCGAGCTCGACGCGGGCGCCGCGGTCACGGCCGTCGGCGCCGCGGGCACCGCCGCCGCGGTGGGCACGACGGCGTCGGACGGCGCCGACGTCGGCCCGGAGCCGTCGAGGTTGCGCGCCTGCACGGTGAACGTGTAGCTCGTCCCCGCCGTCAGCCCGGTGATCGTGGCGCTGGTGGGCGCGGGCGAGCCGGTGACGACCGTCGAGGGCTGCGCCGCGCTGCCGACGTACGGGGTCACCTTGTAGGAGGCGACCGGGCCGCCGTCGGACGGAGCGGTCCAGGACACGGTGGCCGAGTTCCGGCCTGCCGAGGCGGTGACGCCCGTCGGCGTCCCCGGGTCGGCGAGCGGCGCGAACAGCACGTCGACCCAGTAGTTGGCGCCGTTGTAGGAGCTGGCCGGGAACCCGCTGGTCGGGCCGTAGCCGTAGACGCCGTTGCTGACCGTGCTGTCGGCCAGCGCGCGCAGCGGATCGTTCGTCGCGCCCGCGGCCAGCCCGCCGCTGGTCACCGAGTAGTGACCGGCGGGTGCGAAGTACGACGCGACATAGGTCGTCCCGGGATCGATGTCCACGGGCGTGCCGAACGTCACGGTCTGCCACCCGGAGGCGGACTCGCCGGCGAAGGTGGCCGTCGCGAGGCGGGTGCCGCCGGCCGTCCACAGGTTGCCGATGTGCGTGCCGGTGTTGCCCGCCGCCTTGTAGAAGCGGATGCCCGTCACCGAGCCGTGCACCGAGGCCTGGAACTTGACGCCGAGCTCGATCGCGCTCGTGTCGCCACCGTCGACGGTCGCCGGGGTGGCGAAGTCGAAGATGGTGGCCTCGGGCGTCACGGCCGCCGACGGCGAGGAGTCCGGGCCGGCGCCCACGCCGTTGCGGGCCGAGACCGTGAACGTGTAGGTCTTGCCGTTGACCGACGGGATGGCGGCGCTGGTCAGCGAGCCGTCGACCACGACCGGGGACTGCGGCGTGGCGCCGACGTAGGGCGTCACGGTGTAGTCGATGACCGGGCTGCCGGTCGCCGGCGGCGCGGTCCAGCGCACCAGCACCTTGCTGCTGGCCGGCTGCGCGGTCACCGCGGTCGGCGCGTCCGGGGCCACCGGCTGCGTCGGCGTGACGGCGTTGGTCGCCGCCGACGCGGTGCCGGGACCGCTGGCGTTCTGCGCCTGCACCGTGAAGGTGTACGAGGTCCCCGGCGTGAGGCTGTCGACCTGGGCGGTCGTCGTCGCGCCGCCGTTGACCGTCGTGGTCGGCTGCGCCGTCGTGCCGATGTAGGGCGTGACGACGTAGGACGACGGCGCGCCGCCGGTGGTCGGCGCCGTCCAGCTCACGGTCGCCGAGCCGCGGCCCGCGGTGGCCGTCGCGCCGGTCGGCTGACCCGGCTTGCTCATCGCGTACAGGACGTCGACGTAGTAGTTGGAGCCGTTGTAGGCCGCGGTCGGGAACGTGACGGCCGAGCCGTAGGCGTAGACGCCGTTGGCCGACGTGGTCGTGCCCGGCGCGTGCAGAGGCGCGTGGTGCAGCGCGTTGTCGAGGCCGTGGCTGGTCACGGAGTACCGGCCCGACGGCGCGAAGTACGACGCGACGTAGGTCGTGTTGGCCGTGACCGCGACCGGGCTCGAGAACGTGACGCTCTGCCACCCGGACGCGCTCTCGTTGGTGAAGGTCGCCTCGGCGAGCCGCGTGCCGGCGGCGCTCCAGAGCGTCCCGACGTGCGGACCGACGTTGGCGGCCGCCTTGTAGAAGCGCAGGCCCGACACGGTGCCCGCGGAGTCGGCGGTGAACTTCACCCCGAGCTCGACGGCGTCGGTGTCGCCGCTGTCGACGACCGCGGGCGTCGCGTAGTCCAGCAGCGTCGCGCCGGGCGTGACCGCCGCGGTGGTCGTCGGGGACCCGGTGCCGACGGCGTTGACCGCGGCCACCCTGAACGTCGTGCTCGCGCCGTCGGCGAGACCCGTGATCGTGACGGTCCGCGTGGCGGCCGCGACGGTCACCGGCGTCCCGGCGGTCGTGCCCGTGTAGGGCGTCACCACGTAGCCGGTGATCGCGCTGTCGCCGTCGGTGCCCGGCGCGGTCCAGCTGACCCGCGCCTGCTCGGACGCGGGCTCGGCGGTGGCCGACGCCGGCGGCCCGGGGGCCACCGCGGTCAGCGGCGTGACGGCGACCGACTGCGCCGACTCAGCGCTGGAGCCGGCCGGGTTGACGGCCTTCACCGTGAACGTGTAGGTCGTGCCGTTGGTCAGGCCCGTCACGGTGGCGTTGGCGCCCAGCGGCGAGCCGGTGACCGTGATCGGCGGCGCGGCGGTCGTGCCGACGTAGGGCGTGACGACGTAGGACGTCGGGGCGCCACCCGTGGTGGGAGCCGTCCACGCGATGTTGGCCGAGGTCTTGCCACCGGACGCGGCGGTGACCCCCGAGACCGCCCCGGGCGCGGGCGTCGGGTCGAACAGCACGTCGACCCAGTAGTTCGCGGCGCCGTAGGACTGCGTCGGGAAGCTGCTCGAGCTGCCGTAGGCGTAGACGCCGTTCGTGGTCGCGCCGAAGCTCCGCAGCGCGTGGATCGGCGGGCTGTCGGCGATCGCGCCGCCGTTGGGGCCGGGCGCGGGCGTCCGGTAGAAGTAGTCGGCCGTCGCGGAGTAGTGGCCGGCGGGCGCGTAGTAGGACGCGACGTAGGTCGTGCCGGGCGTGACCAGCACCGGGTTGGCGAAGGTCACCGTCTGCCAGCCCGAGCCGGTCTCGCCGGTGAACGTCGCCTGCGCGAGGCGCTGACCGCCTGCGGTCCAGAGGCTGCCGGTGTGCGTGCCGGTGTTCGTGGCGGCCTTGTAGAACCGCAGGCCCTTGATCGTGCCGTACTGGTCGGAGGTGAACTTCATCCCGACCTCGATGGCGGTCGTGTCACCGCCGTCGACGCCGGCGGCCGCAGGCGTGACGTTCGTGCCGAACAGCGAGCAGGTGCAGCTCACGCCGATGGAGCGCGCTGCGCTGGCCGCGCCGATGTTGCCGCTGTCGTCGGTGGCGCGCGCCAGGATCTTCGCCGTGGGCGCGCCGTGCGCGACCCAGGAGTAGCTCCAGCTCGCGGTCCCGGTCGCCGGGTGCCACGTCGCGCCGTTGTCGGTGGACAGCTCGACGCCGCCGACCACCCCGCCGCCGAGGTCGCTCGCGGTGCCGGTGATCGTGAGCTTGGAGCCGTCGGCGACCGTCGCCGGCGTGGTGCCGACCGTGACCGTGGGTCCGGTCGTGTCGGTCGAGGCCGTGGCCGCGACGAGGCCGGCCTGCCGGGTCACCGGCTGGGCGCCCATGTCGGCGAGGAGGTTGACCGTCGCCTGCTGCATGGTCAGGTTGGCCGTGCCGCCGCCCGGGTTGGGGCTGTCGAGCCCGAACGCCCACTGGACGGTGCCGGCGCCGAAGACGCGCGCGCCGCTCGGCGCCCGGTACATCACGAGGTTGTGGGTCGCGGTGCTGTTGGGGACCACGGTCGTGCCGTAGTCGACGAACGCGTCCAGGCCGGTCGCGGTCGTGGCCGACAGCTTGATGAGGCCGGCGGGGCGGAAGCCGTTGTCGGCGTCGACGTCCCACTCGTAGCCGAGCGTCGCGGGCGACAGCGTGAGCGTCTGGCCGGCCGTCAGGGTCGCGGCGGCCGTGTTCTTCCAGAGTCGCATCGCGCCGTACTGGGCGGGAACGGTCAGGCTCGTGGTGCCCGCGTTGATGACGAACGACTGCCCGGTCAGCGCGTTCTCCGGCTTGGCCGCGTCCGTCGCCGAGGCGAAGCGGTCGTCACGCCACGTGCCGGTCCACTCGACCGGGTCGGTCGGCGCGTCGAAGTGCGTGTCCTTGTAGCTGATCAGCGTGCGGTCCTGGGTGTTGCTGCCGTCGATGCTCGACGCCCAGCGGGTCTTCCAGAACACCTCGTTGCCGCTGAAGAACGCGAGGTTGACGCCGGCCGCGCGCGCCGCCTCGACGCTTGACCGCTGCGTGGCCGACCAGTACTCGTCGTGCCCGCTGGAGATGAAGGTCTTGTGGTTGAGCAGGAGCGAGCCGCGGCGGTGGACGTCGACCTCGCTGAGGTAGCTGACGTCGTAGCCGTTGGCCTCGACCCAGCGGATCATCGAGTACTCGGCGCCCTGGAAGAGCGAGGAGACGCCGTCGTAGGGCTGGCCCAGCGGCCGGTTGTAGGACACCGCGAAGGCCGCCTTGTAGGCCCTCGGGTTGCCGGGCGGGCAGACGCTGGCGCAGTCGTACAGGTTGTTGCCGCCGTACGTGTTGTAGGCCTGCCACGTCGCGTCGGACGTCTGGAGGACCATGGCGGAGTGGCTCGCGTCGTTGCGGACCACGAAGATGATCTGGCTGTCGCCGGTGCCGTCGTTGCGGACCAGGTGCGCGACGTACACGCCGGAGACGGCGGTGCTCGGCACCGGCCAGGAGGCCGAGACGGCCCAGTTGCCGCAGTCGATCAGGCCCGTGGTCGCGTCGCTCTTGCACGCCCCCTGCACCGCGGTGCCCGACGGCGTGATGCCGCCCTGCATCAGCCGCGCGCCGTTGCCCTGGTAGTAGCCGAGGCGCAGGATGTCGATGTGGAAGGCCGACGTGGTGGACTTGATCTTGAAGTTGACCGTCGTGCCGACGTTGACGCTCTGCTGCGTCGCGAAGCCCTGGATGCTCGGGTCGCCGGCGCCGTCGACCGCCCAGGTCTGGGGGTCTGCACCCAGCTTGGTGTTCTCGCACGCCACCGGGCTGACCACCGGCGCCGTGCACGCGTCGGCCAGCGAGACGGCCGGATGCGTCGCGCCCGCGAGCAGGGGTGCGGCAACCAGAAAGGCGAGAAGGGCGAGCCGCCGCGCGAGACCGCGCGGGAGCAAGAAGGGCGTGGTGAGGGTCATGACGTTGCCTGGCTCATATCGGAGGAGGAGGGCCCAGGGCAACGGCTGCTGCCGAAGACTCGACCATCGGGGAGGTTGGAAAAGGGACCGCGTTCGGGGCCGCCGGCGACGGTCATGCGATGACGACCTCGGCCCCGTCGCCGAGCGACATGCGCAGGGAGGCCGGCGGCCGGAAGCTGCGCACGACGCGCGCGCCGCGGCCGATGACGCTGGACTCGACGCGGCTGCCGACGAAGCGCAACTGGGCACCGGCGAGCACGATCGAGTGCTCGATCTCGGAGCCCTCGATCACGGCGTCCTCGCCGATCGACGTGGACGGCCCGACGTAGGACTCGAGGACGGTCGCGCCCGGGCCGATGATCAGCGGGCCGCGGAGGGTCGCGCCGCGCACCACGGCGGTCGGGTGGATCTCCACCGCGCCCTGGATCCGGCAGTTCTCCACGGCCGGCCCGATCGCGGTCGTCAGGCCCTCCAGGACGGCGCGGTTGCATTCCAGCAGCGCGTCCTGGTCGCCGTCGCAGGGCAGCACGCCGCGCACGTCGGCGATGCCGACGCGCCCGCCGCAGGCCTCGAGGCCGGCGAGCGGGCCCGAGGCCGACGCGGGCTGCTCGGCGAGGATCGCCACCGCGCGAGCGCTCAGGAGGTACCCGGGCGTGGGCGCCGGACCGCTCGGCGGCGCCGAGGACGAGCCGGTCAGCCGCAGGGTCAGCGCGTCGAGGTCGTCGCGGGCGAAGGAGCTGATGTGGCCGTGCATGCGGTCGCGCAGCACCGCGTCGCCGCGCTGGACCAGCACGGGCTCGCCGGCGAGGAACGACCGCTCGCCGGCCAGGGCGCCGTGCAGCCCGTCGGCCGCGTGCCAGGCGCCGTAGCGCAGGGTCATCCCCCAGGCGCGACCGTCGCCGGCGGCGCGCTCGAAGGCCGCCGCGTCGCCGCCCTCGGCGAGGATCGTCGCCTCCATGACCCCGGCCGCGCGGAGCGCCGTCAGGTTGTGGAACAGGATCGGCTGGTTGCCGACCGGGAAGAGGTGCTTGGGCGCGCCGGGCGCAGCCGGCCAGGGCGAGTCGCCCGACCCACCACGGCCCGCGATGATGAGCGCCTTCGCGATCTCCATATGCCCCAGCAACGCGCGGGAGCGGCCCGTGCGTCCGTCAGCGGGGCGGCGGGGCGGATGAAATACGGCTGAGAGCCGCACGGACCGCTGGGCGGACGCGGGCGCGCAGGCGCTCGCCCGCGAGGTCGGCGGCGAGCCGGTGGCCGGCCGTCCGGGCAGCGGCGCCCCACGGTCGGGACGCCGGCTGCGCCGCCGCGGACCCATAGAGCCCTTCGAGCGTGTCGGCCGCGGCGTCGAGCCCGAACGCGTCGAGCACGACCTGCCGCGACCACGGCCCGAGCCTGGCACGACGATCGGCGTCGCCCAGCACCGCGATCTGCGACGCGAGGGGCGACGGCGTCCCGTCCCCCACCCCGTAGAAGCCCACGTCGAGGAAGTGCGCGGCGGAGTCCTCGTCCAACGCCCGCGAGAACCCGCCGATGCCGAGGACGACGAGCGGCTTGGCGAACGCCATCGCCCGCAGCGCCGAGCCGCCCATGCCGAGCGCGACGTCCGCTGCGGCGTACGCCGGACGCGGATCGCTCAGCGCCCCGGCCATGACGACGGCCGGCCGCCCGAGCGCCGCGTTGGCCGCCTCGGCGCGTGCGCTCAGCGTGGCGTGCGACGGCCCGTCCCCGACCACCACGAGCCGCAGCCGCGGGTCGCCGAGCTCCTCGACGGCGGCGATGGCCCGCGCCACGCCCTCCTCCTTCATGTCGGGCTCCAGCCGCGACACGACGGTCAGCACGAGCTCGTCGTCGCCGATGCCGAGCCCGCGGCGAAACGCGCGACCGTCGACGGCAGCTGGGTCGTCGGCCGCCGTGTCGACCGGCGGGACGATCAGGGTGGCGGACTGCCCGACGGCGCGCGCCCCGTCGACGAGCTCGGGCGTGCCCGCGACGATCGGCGCCGTGCGCGGCAGCCACGTCGGGACCTTCATCGCGTAGACCGTCCCGACCAGGCGCGTGCCGAGCGCCAGCGACGGGCCGGCGAGCGCGTCGAGGATCATCGAGTACTCGTAGCCGTGGATCACGTCGATCTCGCTGCGCCGCGCCTGCGTGGTGAGCGCGCGCGCCACCCCGGGGCGGCACGGCGCCGCGCGCCGCGGCCGTACGAGCGGATGCGGCACCACCGTCAGCGGCAGCCCGCGCGCACGGACGAGGTCGGCCACCGGCCCGGGCTCGCCCGTCGCCGTGGCGAAGACCTCGACGTGGTGGCCGCGGTCGCGGACCGCGGTCGCGAGGTCCACGGCGTTGAGCTGGCTGCCCCCGAGCTCCAGGTGGTGGAGGGCGACCAGGATCCGCATCAGGACAGCCCCGCGAAGACCGCGAGGAGCTCGTCGCGCTGGCGCTGCGGCCCGAAGCGCGCGCGCACGTGCTCGGTGCCCAGCGCGGCGGCGCGGCGCACCGGCTCGGGGTCGCGCTCGAACGCGGCGACCGTCTCGGCCACGGCACGGGCCATCGCCAGGACGTCGCCGTCTGCGATGGGCCGCGACCAGGCCGGGTCGAAGATCTCGCGCCCGCCGAACGCGGGGAAGCCGATGACGTAGCAGCCCGACGCCATCGCCTCGGCCGGCGGCAGCCCGAAGCCCTCCTGATGGCCGAAGGCCAGGAACATCGAGCAGGAGCGCAGCGCGTCGGCGACCTCGCGCTCGGACTCGCCGGCGATGCGGACGACCTCCCAGCCGTCCAGGCGCCGGCCGAGCAGCCGCAGGACCTGGTCGGCGTCCTCGGGGCGCCGGCGCGGCATGACCGCGATCCGCCGGCCGGCCGGGACGGGCGCCGGCCGGAAGAGGTCGGGGTCGATCGCGTTGTGGACGACGGCGACCTCCAGCTCCGGGAAGGCGAAGCGCAGGTAGTCGGCGCTGTCCTGCGAGACGGTCATCGCCACGGCGAAGGCGGCGTACGAGACGTCCTCGCCGGGGGCCAGCGCCGCGAAGGTGAGGTACGCGTTCTGGTTGAACGCCACGAGGCGCGGACCGCGCGGCAGGCGCTGCAGGTCGGGCCCGTAGATCTCGGGGACGACGAGCACGTCCTGCGGGCCCAGCACCACGTCGGGCGCGGCGGTCACGCGCGTGCCGTGCGCGAACCACGAGCACGAGAAGCCGCTGCGGTGGTGCAGCACCGCAGCGTCGCGCCCCGCGGCGTTGAGGAGGTCGACGTGCCGGTACTCGCCGCGGATCCCGCCGGCGGGCACGTCGTAGTCGGGGGTCAGGTAGTACACCGTCGGCGGACCGTCCTGGGGGCCCGTCCGCAGCGGCGGCAGCCGCCGCGCGCGCCGGTCCCGCGCCTGGACCGCCCGGCGCACCAGCGGCTTGACGCGTGCGGCGATCACGGCCGGGCCGCGACCACGTCCGCCAGCGAGCGGGCCGGGACGCCGGCCCAGACCTCGCCGGGCGGCACCGACCGCGTGACGACCGCGCCCATGCCCACGACCGCGCCCGCGCCGATGCGCAGGTGCTCGCGGACGAGCGCGCCGGAGCCGAGGTAGGCCGCGCGCTCGACGTGCACGTCTCCGGCCAGCCGCACGCCCGCGCCGACCGTGACGCCGTCGCCGAGGTCGTCGTCGTGGGTCAGGACCACCGCGGGCATCACCGCGACGTGAGCGCCGAGCCGCACGTCGGCGGTGAGGACGACCGTCGCGTGCAGCACCGTGCCGGGGCCCAGCGTCGCCGACGCCGGCACGACGGCCGTCGGGTGCACCAGGGTCGCGTAGCGCTCCGCGGGCAGGCCGAGCCGCGCCACGACCTCCAGCCGGCGCGCCGGCGCATCGGGCGACGCCACCGTCGCGACGACCAGCGCCTCGGGATGGTCGTGCACCGCGCCGGACGGGCCGAGCACCGGGACGCCGTGCACCTCGGCGCCGACCAGGCGCGGGTCGTCGTCCAGGAGCCCGACGACCCGCCAGGTCGGGGCGACGGCGTTGACCGCCCGCACCAGCTCGAGGGTCTCGCGGGCGAAGCCCCCGGCGCCGACGAGCAGGAGCGGCTTCACGCGGCGACGGCCGAGACGTGGGCGGCGAGCCGCTCGAGCACGTGGTCCTGATGCTCGTCGCTGAGCCCGGCGAACATGGGCAGCATCATCGAGCCGCGGCTGGCCGCCTCGGTGTGCGGCAGGTCGGCGACCGTCCCGGCGTAGGCCGGCTCCTCGTGGCTGGCCATGACGCCGCGGCGCGTCGGCACCCCGTCGAGCAGCAGCAGGCGCATGAGCTCGTTGCGCGTGACCGGCGCATCCTCGGTCAACCGCACCGCGTAGGACTGCCAGGTGCGGTCGGCGTAGTCGGGCTCGTGCGGCGCCTCGAGGAACGGGATCGACTCGAGGGCGGCGGTGTAGCGCCCGGCCACGCGCCGGCGCCAGGCCAGGATGTCGTCGAGGACCTCGAGCTGGCAGAGCCCGAGCGCGGCCTGCATGTCGGTCATGCGGGCGTTCCAGCCGCGCTCCGGATACGTCTCGATGATGACGTCGCGCGCGCCGTGGCGCGCGAGGTCGGAGACATCCATCGCGTGCTGGCGCAGGCGCCGCAGGCGCGCGGCCACCTCGGGATCCTGGACGGCGATCATCCCGCCCTCCCCCGTGGTGATGACCTTGCGCGGGTGCAGCGAGAAGCACGCCAGCGGCCCCAGCGAGCCGATCGACCGGCCCCGGTAGGAGGCCCCGATCGCGCACGCGGCGTCCTCGACGATCTCCAGGCCGTGGGCCTCGGCGAGGGCCAGGAACGGGTCCATGTCCGCCGGCAGCCCGAGCTGGTGGACCGGCATGATCGCCTTCGTGCGCGGCGTGATCGCCCGCTCGGCGGCCGCCGGATCCAAGTTGTAGGTCAGGGGATCGATGTCGGCGAAGACCGGCGTCGCACCGCACTGCCACACGGAGTTGGCCGTGGCGATGAACGACATCGACGGCACGATCACCTCGTCGCCCGGACCGACGCCGGAGACGTACAGCGCGAGCTGCAGCGCCGTCGTGCAGTTGGTCGTGGCGACCGCGTCGGCCGCGCCGACGCGGGCGGCGAACGCCTGCTCGAAGTCCCGCACGCGCGGGCCCTGCGAGACCCAGCCCGACGTGATGACCTCGGCGACGGCCGCCTGCTCGGTGCCGACGAGGTACGGACGGCTGAACGGCACCTCCATCAGGCGCTCCTCGCCAGCGAGCCGATCGGCATGGTCGGCGCGCCCTCGCGCTCGCCGCGCCACCACTCCACCAGGCGCGTGAGCCCCTCTTCGAGCCCGACCGTGGCCTCGAAGCCGATCTCGTCGCGCGCCAGCGTCGTGTCGGCCAGGCGGCGGGAGACCTTGTTGACCGAGCGCTCGGGTCCGTGCTCGACGTCGGCCTCGGAGCCCATGACCTGCGCGAGCATCTCGGCGAGCTCCAGCAGGCTGGTCTCCGTCCCGCTGGCGACGTTGTAGACCTTGTCGGTCACGTCGGCCTCGGCGGCCAGGAGGTTGGAGCGGGCGACGTCGCCGATGTAGACGAAGTCCATCGTCTGGGACCCGTCGCCGAGGATCAGCGGCGGCTCGCCGGCCGTGATGCGCTCCATCCAGCGCACGAGCACCTCGGTGTACAGGCCGTGGACGTCCATCCGCGGGCCGTAGACG
This sequence comes from Conexibacter sp., assembly GCA_025964055.1. Taxonomy (GTDB): domain Bacteria; phylum Actinomycetota; class Thermoleophilia; order Solirubrobacterales; family Solirubrobacteraceae; genus Baekduia. Next base: position 4,134 of record JAOPZP010000495.1, on the reverse strand, counting down.
TTGAAGTAGCGCAGCGCCACGTAGTCGAGGCCCTTCATCGCGTGCATGCTGCGCAGCAGGCCCTCGAGGAAGACCTTGGAGGCGCCGTACAGGGTGTCGTTGGCGTAGGGGTGGTGATCCTCGCGCGTGGGGAACGTCTCGGCCAGCCCGTAGGCGGAGGCCGACGAGGCGGCGACGAGCTTGCGGACGCCCGCCTCGGCGGCGGCCTCGACGACGTTGTAGGTGCCGTCGACGAGGACCTCGAGCGCGAGTCGCGGCTCCTCGGCGCACTGGGTGATGCGGATGGCGGCCTGGTGGAAGACGACGTCGACGCCGTCCATCAGCCGGCGGACGAGCGCGTTGTCGCGGATGTCGCCCTCGACGAGCGTGACGTTGCCGTTGGCCCGCGCCCAGTCGAGGCTCTCGCGGCGCCCGCGCACGAAGTTGTCGAGGACGACGATCTCCTCGGCGCCCGCGAGCACGAGCTCGTCGGTGATGTTGGAGCCGATGGCGCCGCCACCGCCGGTGACGAGCACCTTGCCGTAGGCGCTCACCGTCGGTCCTCGTCGTTCATGGCTGCGTGCTGGTGGATCATGGAGGCTCCCTCGTGGTGAATCCGTCTCTGATCAACGCAGGTCCCCGGCGCGATCTTGCGGAGGCCGCCGCGCAAGTAGCCGGGCCGCGCCGCCGTTGGTCTGGCACATGGGACTCGGCCTTCGCCTGCGCAAGCTCTGGCACCTCCGCGGTGGCGTGGTCGGGGCCTTCGTCGTCGCGCTCCTCGTCGCCACCTGGAGCGTCGAGAAGATCAGCGTCGTCCCGCTGAAGCTGACGCCGCGCTCGCTCGAGATGGCGACCGCGGCGACGCACGTGGTGGTCGACACGCCGACCTCGTCGATCCTCGACCTGCGCCAGGACACCTACAGCCTCGAGGGCCTGACCAACCGCACGGTCCTGCTCGGCAACGTCATGGCGAGCACGCCGGTCCTGCAGTCGATCGCCGCCCGCAGCGGCGTGCCGCTCCAGCTGCTGCAGATCGACGCGCCGCTGACGCCGGCCCAGCCGCGCGCCCCGGCCGAGGCCGGCCGCGACAAGCACACCAGCGACATCTTCAAGTCCACCAACCAGTACCGGCTGAGCCTGCAGGCCAACCCGACGGTGCCGATCCTCGACGTCTACGCCCAGGCGCCGGACGCGCGCAGCGCCGCGGACCTCGCCAACGCCGCGGTGGACGAGCTGCGCCGGCACCTCGCGCAGCTCGCCGCCACCGGCCGGATCCCCGCCCAGGACCAGGTCCGCCTGGTCCAGCTGGGCCGCGCGCGGGGCACGGTCATCAACCGCGGCGTGCGCTGGCAGGTGGCGATCGTGGCCTTCTTCGTGACGTTCGGCGCGGCCTGCGCGAGCCTGATCTTCCTCGCCCGCATCCGCGACGGATGGGTCCTGGAGAGCCAGGCCGAGCACGACGCCGAGGGCCACGGCCCGACGGAAGCCCTGCCCGCCTAGGAGCGTTGATCAGTCGCCATGCACGACCTTGCCATCATCACCGTGTCCACGAGCGAGGCGCACTGGATCCGTCCGTGCCTCAGCACCGTCTTCGCGCACATGGGCGACATCAGCGCCGACGTCGTGGTCGTCGACAACGACTCGACCGACGGCACACCGGACGTCGTCGCCGACGAGTTCCCCGAGGCGCGCGTCGTCCCGTCGCGCAACCACGGGTTCTCGCACGCCAACAACCGCGCGCTCATGACGTGCAACGCGCGCTACGTGCTCTTCCTGAACCCGGACACCGAGATCGTCGACGGCACGCTGGCGGATCTGGTCCGGATCATGGACGAGCGGCCGACGGTCGGCCTCGTGGGCTGCCGGCAGGTCAACGCCCAGGGCGTGCTGGACACCACCATCCGGCGCTTCCCGAACGCGCTGCGGGCGCTCGGCGACGCGTTCTCGGCCGAGCGGATCCCCGGCCGGCCGGACTGGCTCGGCGAGCGCGAGGTCGACCCCGCCGCCTACGACCGCGAGACGCCCTGCGACTGGACCAGCGGCTCCTTCATGCTGGTGCGCCGTGAGGCCATCGAGAGCGCCGGCTTCCTCGACGAGCGCTACTTCATGTACTCCGACGAGACCGACTTCTGCCGGCGCATCAAGACGGCGGGCTGGGACGTCCTGCACCTCCCGCAGATGACGATCATCCACCACGAGGGCAAGGCCGGCATCAAGCCGCACATCGAGAGCCTCAACGCCTACACGCGCACGATGTACGCCCGCAAGTACTTCTCCCCCCTGCACCGCCCGCTCTACGTCGGCGCGATCCTGCTGCGGCACGGCATGCGCTCCGTCTTCGCGGGCGGCGGCGAGCTGGGCGAGCTCAAGCGCACGGCCAACCGCCAGGTCGTCAAGACGCTCCTCGGGCGCGCCCCGATCCCCTTCGGGCCGCCGAGCCGCGTCCCCGTCCGTCCCGGGCCCGCCGAGCTCCGCGCGCTGCCGAGCGTCCCGACGGCCGCTCCCGGCGCCGACGGCTCCGGGTCCTAGGCCCCGCGGACGGTTCGGCGCGCATGGAGCTCGGCCCGATCCTGAGGGTCCTGGTGGCCCACCGGCGCCTCGTCGCGGCGGGTGCCATCGCGACGATCTGCATCGGGCTCGCGCTGTCGCGCGGGGTCCCGGTGCGCGCGGGCGTCGCGACCACGAACGTGATCCTCGACACGCGCCCGTCCGACCTGGCCAACGCCGCATCGGGCGGCTCCGACACCCTCCTCTGGCGCGCCGAGCTGCTCGCCGACCTCATGACGCGCGACCGGAGCCGCAATCGGATCGCCCTGACCGCAGGCGTCCGGCCCGAGGAGCTCGAGGTGCTGCAGCCACTGCTGGACCTGCCGGCCGCCCCGACGGCGCTGCCGACCTACGCCTCGCGGGCCGCGGCGCTGCCGACCAAGCCCTACGTCGTGACGCTCGAGCTCGACAGCAACCTGCCCACGATCGGGGTGCGTGCCGACGCCCCCGACGCGCGCGTCGCCGCGCGCCTGGCCGACGCCGCCGCAACCGTCCTGGCCCGGGCCGGCACCACGACCGCATCCGAGGCCAACGACCAGGTCACGATCAACGCGGCCGGCACGACCGGCACCCTCGGCGTCGTCGCCCCGACGAGCCCGACGTCGCGCGAGCAGGGCCTGGCCGTCATCCGGACCGGACCGGTCCAGGCGCGCGAGCAGGTCGGCGGCCGCCGCAAGCGCATGGCGAAGGCCGCCGGGGTGGCGCTCGTGTTCTTCCTCTTCTGGATCGGCAGCGTCGTGATCGTCTCCGGCGTGCGCCGGGCCTGGCGCGACAGCCTCGCCGTCCGTCCCCCGACCCTCGAGGCCTCCCCATGACGCTCTCCCAGATCGCCCGCCGTGCCGTGACCAAGGCGGGCATCGACGTCCTCCCGCGCAAGTACTGGTCGCCGATCCCCTACGACGTGCCCGAGCCGGTGTGGACGCGGCGCAGCTCCCTGACCGGCATCGACTTCGACGTCGACAGCCAGGTCGCCCTGTTCGAGCGCATCGCGCCGCACACGGAGGGCTGGACGCGCCCGGATCCCAAGCGCATGTACGGCGGCATGGACGCCGTGGTGCTGTACGGCATGCTGCGCGAGCTCCAGCCCGCGCAGGTCATCGAGCTGGGCTCGGGCGTCTCGACCGACATCATCCGCGAGGCGCTCGGCCGCCCGCACCGCGTCTTCGACCCCTACGCCAACGATCGCACCGACCTGGCCGTCGAGCCGACGTCGGCGGTCGACGTGCCGCTGCCCGTCTTCCAGGAGCTGGCCGCGGGCGACGTGCTGTTCGTCGACACGAGCCACACCGTCAAGACCGGTGGCGACGTCACCCGCATCGTGCTCGACGTCCTGCCGGTGCTCGCTCCCGGCGTGATCGTCCACGTCCACGACATCTTCCTGCCGTTCGAGTACCCGCGGGAGTGGGTGGAGCAGCTCCAGCTCTACTGGGCCGAGCAGTACCTCCTCCAGGCCTTCCTGATCGGCAACCCGGACTGGGAGATCCTGCTCGGGTGCGCGGCCGTCCAGGACGCTGCACCCGAGCTGGTCGAGCGCTACGCGCCCGGGCACGGACCGCACTCGCGGCCCGGTGCCTTCTGGATGCGGCGCCGCTAGTCGCCGGCGCCGGC
>JAOPZP010000458.1 GCA_025964055.1 Conexibacter sp. | reverse complement strand
CCGTGGCCGTCGCCGGCTGCGCGGCCGCCGCGCTGCTCCCCCGCCACCCGCAGCGGACCGCCGCGCTGCTCGCCTGCGGCCTGCTCGCGGTGCTCGCCGTCCCGGCGGCGGGCGCGATCACGGTCGCCCACCAGCACCGGTCAGACGCCGGCGTGCCGCTGCACACGTCGCCCGCCAGGCTGGCCGCGCTGAGCCGCTTCCTGACCGCCCATCAGGGCCGTGCCCGCTACGAGGTCGCCAGCCCGAACGTCGTGCGGGCCGCCCCGCTGATCATCCGCGACGCCCGGCCGGTGCTCATGCTCACGAGCCTCAACGGGCGCCCGCTGCTCGACGGCGCGCAGCTCGACCAGCTCGTCGCCACCGGTCAGGTGCGCTACCTGCTCGGCCGCCCCGCCTGCACGCGGGCCGGCTGCGCGGACGCCGTTCGCTGGGCCGGCAAGCACACGGTCGACGTGAGCGCCGCGGCGGGGCAGCCGCCGCACACGCTCTACCGCCTGACGGCGGGAACGAGCCGCTAATCGGCGGCGAGCCGCCGGCCGCGGAGGAAGCTCCAGGCCTCCTGCGAGGCCGAGATGCCGAGCTGTGGCCCGGGATCGGGCGGATCGGCGCCCGGCCACGCGTGCGTCCCGCCGTCGAGCCGCAGGTGCGCGACGGCGGTCCCCGCGCGGCAGCGGCTCCAGTCGAGCCGCAGGACGCGGACCTGGACCTGCGTGCGCTGCGGGACGGGCGCGCACCCGTCGAGGCGCGCCCAGCCCTGCACCCAGCCGACGACGTCGTCGGCCGGCTCGTGCGGCGCGCCGCGGTACGGGACGACGGCGTCGGCGGTCCCGTGGATCTCGAGCACCGACAGCGCGCGGTGCGCCCGGCAGGCCGGCAGCGACCCGTAGGCGCCGGCCACGGTCACCAGGCCCGCGAGGCGGTCGTCGCCTGCGCACGCGAAGCGCGCGGCCATGCCGCCCCCGTTGGACACGCCGACGGCGGAGACCCGCCGGCCGTCGAAGCAGCCGCCGGCCATCAGGCGGTCGACCAGCGCGTCGAGGAACTGCACGTCGCTGCCGTCCTCGTCGGAGGAGATCCGCCAGCGCGGGCCCGTGGCGTCGGGGTAGACGACGCCGAAGCCGTCGCGCTCGGCCAGCCGCGACAGCCCCGAGTAGCGCTCCATGAACGCGCCGTTGGCGTAGGCGCCGTGCAGCGCGAGGACCAGCGCCAGCTTGCCGTGGCGCACGCGCGGGACGTGGACGAGCGCCGACCGGGCGGCCTGCCCCTCCACCGCGACCGAGATGCGCACGGTCGTCCCCGGGTGCAGGGCGCACGCGCGGGCGGCGTCGGCCGCGGGCGATGACGACCGCGAGGCCGGCACGTTGACGCCGAGCCCCGTGGCGGCGACGACGAGCAGGAGCAGGCAGATGGGCACGCCGACCAGCACGCCACGCGACGACGCTCGAGAGGACATCAGCGGCCGAGGGTAGTAGGCCGGAACCCACGCTCTGGCGGGTCACGGCGCCGTGGCGCGCGGAAGCCACAGGACGAAGCGGGCTCCGGCCGGCGCGTCCTCGAGGACGAGATCGCCGCCCATCCGCCGGGCGAGCTCCCGTCCGATGGCCAGGCCGAGGCCGAAGCCGCCGGGCTCGGCCTCGGCCCCACGGGCGAAGCGATCGAAGATGCGCTCGCGGTCGTCGGCGCCCACGCCGGGCCCCTCGTCCTGGACCGCGATCCCGGTCCGGTCGCCGTCGGCGGTCACCTCCGCCGACACGCCGCCCGGCGCCGCGGTGTGGCGCAGGGCGTTGTCGAGCAGGATCCGCAGGATCCGTGCGACGTTGCCGGGGTCGGCCAGCGCCCAGCCGCCGTGGCGATCGGTGACGTCCACGCTGCGCTCCTCCCCGGCCAGGCGCACCTGCAGCTCGGCGACGACCGAGCGCAGCACCTCGCCGAGCGCGACCGGCTCCCGGCGCGGCGGCAGGCCCGCGTCGATCCGGCTGAGGTCCAGCAGCTCGCCCGCGAGCTGCGAGAGACGGCTGGCCTGCGCGTCGGCCCGGAGCGCCTGCTGCCGGGCGTCGGCGACGGCGACGGGCTCGGACGCGAGGTCGGCGATCAGCAGGTCGAGCATCACCTGCAGCGACGCGACCGGCGTGCGCAGCTCGTGCGAGGCCGTGGCGACGAAGGCGCGGCGCGCCTGCTCCTGCTCGCGCAGCCGCGTCTGCATGACCGCGAAGGTCCGGCTCAGGTCGCCGATCTCGTCGCGCCCGGCCTCGGGCTCGAACTCGGCGACCGGTCCCACCTGCGCGACGCGCTCGGCGGTGTCGCGCAACCGCCGGATCCGGCCGACCACGCGGCCGGCGATGAGCACGCCCATGAGGATCGCCCCCAGCAGCCCCGCGATCGCGGCGAGCAGGAACGCGCGGCGCAGCACTCGCGTGACGGCCGGGATGTCCTGGACGGGGCGGCGCACGGCGACGATGGCCGGCACGTCGTCGATGCGGACCGGCACGGCGATCTCGGCCTCCGGGGAGGAGCCGCCGGTGATCACGCGGCGTTCCTTGCCGGTGCGCACGACGTCCCCGGCGGCCACGAAGGTCTCCTCGCGACCGGGATCGGTGGTCACGAGCATCCGCCCTGAGGCGTCGAACACCGCCACGTCGGCGCCCGTGCGGCGCAGCGGCCGCGTGGCGGCCAGCAGCCGCGGGTCGCCCGCGCGCACGACCTCGGCCGGGAGGGCGGTGAAGTCCCCGAGCTCGCTGTGGACCGACTGGCTCAGCGCTGCGCGCGCGGCGTCGCGCAGGAGGCGGTCCAGCGGCGAGAACAGCCCGACCGCGGCCACCGCGAGGGTCAGGGCACACAGGACCGTCACGAGGGCGACGAACCGCTCGCGGATGCCGAAGCGCACGGTCAGGGCTCGCCGAGGCGGTACCCGGCGCCGCGCACCGTGAGGATGAGCCGGGGCGACTCCGGCGACGCCTCGAGCTTCTCCCGCAGGTGCCGGACGTGCACGTCGATCGACCGCGGATCGCGATAGGCGCTGTCGCCCCAGATCGCGCGCAGCAGGTCGTGGCGCGAGTGGACCCGATGGCGCTGGGCCATCAGCGCGTGCAGGATCTCGAACTCCGAGAAGGTGAGGTCGACCGGCTGCCCGTCGAGCTGGACGTCGCGCAGGCCGGGGTCGACCGCCAGCGGGCCGACGCGCAGCGCGCCGCCGGCGCGCCCGTCGCCGGCGCCGACGCGCCGCATCACCGCGCGGATGCGGCTGCGCAGCT
>JAOPZP010000447.1 GCA_025964055.1 Conexibacter sp. | reverse complement strand
GCTGCCGCTGACCATCGCGACGTCGGCGCCCGCGTCGCGAACCTGCGCGAGCGTGCGCTCCAGCTCGGGCCGCAGCGACAGTGCCGCCGGCTGCAGCTCGTTGACGCAGAGCGCGTCGGGCAGGTCGGGGAGCCCGGCGCGCACGTCGCGCAGCGCCGCGTCGAGGCCGGCGGCGTCGCGCGGCAGGGCGAGGCGGTCGGCCTCGCGGAAGACGTCGGCCGTCAGCAGCGGACCGTCGCCGGGGACGACCAGCACGGCGTAGCGCGTGACGCCGGGGACGCGCTCGATGTGCTCGCCGGCGCCGGTCGCCAGGACGCGGCCGGGGCGCACCTGGGCGGGAACGTCGGCGCCGAGGGCCATCGCGATGTCGTGCAGCACCTCGCCGTCCTCGAGGCCCGATGCGCGGGCGAGCAGGCGCAGCGCGGCGCCGGCGTCCGCCGACCCGCCGGCCATGCCGGCCGCGATCGGGATGCGCTTGTCGATGCTGATGCGCACGGCGTCGCCGTCCCAGCCGGTGGCGACGCGAAAGCGCTCGATCGCGGCGCTCACGAGGTTGTCGCCGTCCACGCCGGGGCACTGGACCTCGTCGCGCCCGTCGCCGGCCTCCAGGCGCAGGCGGTCGGCGAGGGTCACCGACTGCATGATCGACACGAGCTCGTGGCGGCCGTCCTCGCGCGTCGGGCCGAGGTACAGGCAGACGTTGATCTTCCCCGGCGCCCGGGTCTCGAGCCTCACGCGGGCCGCACCTGCTCCCACAGCGCACGGAACTGCGCGGGCGTCAGCCGCTCGGCGCGGGCGTCGGCGGGCTCCCCGATGGCGACGAGGCCCGCTCGCACGCGATCCCGCAGCGGCGTCGCGTCGCGCTCCCGCGAAGCCGGGTCCTTCGCCGCCAGGTCCAGGGAGCGGGCCGCGCGCTCCCGCGAGGCCGGGTCCTTCGCCGCGAGTTCCAGCGAGCGCGCCAGGGCCTTGCGCCGGTGCGCGAACGCGCCCTGCACGAGCTTGATGAGCCCGGGCTCGGGCGCCGGGCCGGTGCGCTGCAGCACCACCAGCACGGAGTCGACGTTGGGCACCGGATGGAAGACGCTGCGCGACACCTGGCGGTGGACGCGCACGTCGCACGACAGCTGCGCGAGCACGCTGGGCACGCCGTAGGCCGACGTGCCGGCCGCGGCGGCGAACCGCTCGCCGACCTCCTTCTGCACCATCGCGACCCAGAGCGTCACCGTCGGCAGCTCGAACACGGTGCGGAGGATGGCGGTCGCCGCGATCCCGTAGGGCAGGTTGGCCACCACCTTGGTCGGCGCCGGGTCCAGCGCGCCGAGGTCGAGCTGCAGCGCGTCGGCCAGGTGCAGCGTGGTGTTGGGGTGGGGCTCCAGCGCCTCGCGCAGCGCGGGCTCCAGCGACCGGTCGAGCTCGACGACGTGCGTGTGGGCGGTGCGCTCCGCGAGGTACTCGGACAGGACGCCCAGCCCGCCGCCGATCTCCAGCGCCACGTCCTGGTCGGTCAGGTCGGCGGCGCGGGCGATGACCCCCAGGATGTTGGAGTCGATCAGGAAGTTCTGGCCGAGGTCGCGCTTGGGCCGCACGCCGAACGCGCGCATCCGGCGCAGGCTGGGCTGGGCCGGGAGGTCCGGGCTCACGCGAAGCCCTCCCCGGCCGCGCGAGGGAGCCTCTGGCGAGCGCGCGCACGGAAGCCGAGCCCCACGGGAACGAGCCCCCTGGGCGAGGCTTCCGCGGCGAGGTCGTCCGCGCTCACCAACGGAACAGCCGGGCCGCGTTGCGCTCGACGATCGCCTCGAACGTGGCGTAGTCCTGACCGCGCTGGTCGGCGACGAAGCGCGCGGTCTCGGTCACGTAGGCCGGCTGGTTGCGCTCCTTGCGCATGGGCTGGGGCGTGAGGTAGGGCGCGTCGGTCTCCACGAGGATCCGGTCGTCGGGCACGCGGCCCGCGGCCTCCGCCAGCGCCTCGCTCTTGGGATAGGTGACGTTGCCGGCGAACGAGATCCACCAACCCTCGGCGAGGCACTCGTCCAGGCGGTCGGGCATCGAAAAGCAGTGCAGGATCACGTCGACGCCCTGCGCGCGCTCGCGCAGCGTGGCGATCGTGTCGTCCTCGGCCGCGCGCGTGTGGATGACCAGCGGCTTGGCCGTGTCGCGCGCCAGCTCGATCTGGGCGTGGAACGCGCGCTCCTGGTCGGCGCGCGGCGCGTAGTCGCGGAAGTAGTCCAGGCCGGTCTCGCCGATCGCGCGGCAGCGCTCGTGCTCGGCCAGGGCCCGCAGCTCGGCGAGGTGCCCGTCGTCGAACCCCGTCGCCTTGTTGGGGTGGTGGCCGATCGCGGCGAAGACCTGCGGGAAGGCCTCGGCCGCCGCGAGCGCGGCGCGCCCGGTGTCGCCGTCCTGGCCGACCGTGAGGATGCGGTTGACCCCGGACTGCGTGGCGGCCGCGACCAGCGCGGCTTCGCCGGGCTCGCAGGAGTCCAGGTGGGTGTGGGAGTCGATCACGCGACTTCGGCGGCCGGCTGCTTGGGGAAGAGCGGGTCGAGATCCTGCACCTGCGTCGGGACCGCGGCGCCGAAGCGGGCGTTGGCGATCGTCAGGTCGGGCGCCCCGAGCGCGTCGAGCAGCACCTCGGCGCGCTGCGGGATGTAGGCGTGCAACAGGACGGTGACGGTCCGCAGGCCCTCGGTCAGGCTGGCCAGCACGCGATCGAGATCGGCCTCTCGGCCCTCCTCCTTGGCCAGCTTCCACGGCGCGTTCTCCTCGACGTACCGGTTCAGGCGCCGCACCCGCTGCCAGATCTCCTCGAGCGCGGGCGTCAGCTCGGCGCGACCCATCAGGTCGCCGACGCGCTCGCAGAGCCCATCGAAGTCGGGCGCCAGCACGGGGTCCAGCTCGACCTGCGGCACCGCCCCGTCGCGGTAGCGCAGCACCATCTTGATCGTGCGGCTGGCGAGGTTCCCGAAGTCGTTGGCCAGCTCGGACTCGTAGCGCTTCTCGAAGTCCGCGGCCGAGACCGAGCCGTCCTGGCCGAAGCTCACGTCGCGCAGCAGGTAGAAGCGCAGCGCGTCGGAGCCGTACTTGTCGATGATCTCGAACGGGTCCAGCACGTTGCCCAGCGACTTGGACATCTTGTGCCCGTCCATCAGCAGGTAGCCGTGGACGTAGAGGTGCTCGGGCAGCGGGAGGCCGGCGGCCATGAGCAGCGCTGGCCAGAAGACGGCGTGGAACTTGAGGATGTCCTTGCCGATGAGGTGGTAGCTCGCCGGCCAGAACTCCTCGGTCAGGTCCTCGCCGGGGCGGGCGTAGGTCAGCGCCGTGTAGTAGTTCAACAACGCGTCGAACCACACGTAGAACACGTGGCCCTCGTCCCACGGGACCGGCACGCCCCAGGTGAGCTTTCCGCGCGTCAGCGAGACGTCCTGCAGGCCGCCGCGGATGAACGACAGCGCCTCGTTGTAGCGCGAGCCGGGCGCCACGAAGTCGGGATGCTCGGCGTAGTGCCGCTCGAGGCGCTCCTGCAGCGCCGACAGCTTGAAGAAGTAGTTCTCCTCCTGCTCCCAGTCGAGCTCGATGAGGTGGATCGGACAGCGGTTGCCGTCGACGATCTCGCCCTCGGACTTGAAGTCGGCGCAGCGCGGGCAGTACCAGCCCTCGTACATCCCCAGCTCGACGAAGCCGTTGTCCTTGACGCGCGTGAGGACCTCCTGCACCGCGCGGCCGTGCTCGGGGTCGGAGGTGCGGATGAAGAAGTCGTTGGTGGCGTCCAGCAGCGGTGCCAGCGCCTTGAACCGCTCGGCGTTCTTGTCGGCCAGCTCGCGCGGCGTGACGCCCAGCGCCTCGGCGGCCAGCGCCACGGGCTCGCCGTGCTCGTCGGTGCCGGTGAGGAAGAACACGTCCTCCCCCAGCTGGCGGTGATGGCGCGCCATGACGTCCGCGGCGATCGTCGTGTACGCGTGCCCGAGGTGCGGCGCGGCGTTGACGTAGTAGATGGGCGTCGTGACGTAGAAGGACATTCCCGCCTAACGGTATCGGTGCGCGACCGCCGTGCCGGGGTGCGTGCGCCGGCCGCGCCGCCGCCGCGCCACGCCGCCGCC
>JAOPZP010000279.1 GCA_025964055.1 Conexibacter sp. | reverse complement strand
GCCGGACGGCCGGGTCGGTCGCCGGTGCGGTGCGGTGCGTCGCCCCGCAGCCCATGGCCACGAGCCCGGCGGTCACCACCGAGAGCAACGCGCGGAGGGAGCTGCGGTTCGCCGTCACCCGCTCATTCTTCCCTCCCGCCGGGGGTGGCGTGGGCGCTGGCCGCGCATGCGTACGCTGCAAGCCTCCCGTCCGATGCGCCGATCACCGATCACCTCGAAGGACGCAGGATGAGCGGCCCCGTCGCGTCGCGGGTCGATGCCCGTGCGCGCGTGTTCGGGGTCCTGGCCGAGAGCGGGGCGGTGTCGCGCGCCGATCTGGCTCGCCGGACGCGCCTGGCGGCATCGACGGTCTCGGCGGTCATCACCGAGCTCCAGGCCGCCGGGCTCGTGACCGAGCCCGGCGCCGGCGGCGATCCGCGCCCTCCCGGCGCCGTGGGCCGGCCACCGGTCCTCGTCGCCATGCACCGCAACGCGGGCGTGGCCATCGGTCTCGACTTCGGCAAGCGCCACGTGCGCGTCGTGGTCTCCGACCTGGCGCACCAGGTCCTCGCCGAGCGCCACGACGAGCTCGACGCCGACCTGCCGGCCACCGCGGCGATCGCGCACGCCGCCCGCCTGGTCGACGAGGTCCTTGCCGAGGCCAACGCCGAGCAGCGCGACGTCGTCGGCGTCGGGATGGGCCTTCCCGGCCCGGTGCACGGCCCGACCGGCGAGCTCGGCGACTCCACCATCCTGCCGGGCTGGGTCGGGGTTCGGGCCGCCGATGCGATGAGCGACGCGCTGGGTCGCACGGTCGAGGTGGAGAACGACGCGAACCTCGGAGCGCTGAGCGAGTGGATGTGGGGTGCGGGTCGCGGCGCCGAGAACATGGCCTACCTGAAGGTCGCGACCGGCATCGGCGCGGGCTTCATCATCGGCGGCAGGCCCTACACGGGCACCAGCGGCACCGCCGGCGAGATCGGCCACACCGTCATCGACCCGAGCGGCCAGGTCTGCCGCTGCGGCAACCGCGGCTGCCTCGAGACCGTCGCGGGGTCCGCGGCCGTGCTGGCGGCGGTCCGCGGCACGCTCGGCGCCGACGTCGCGGTCGGCGACGTGATCGCCTCCGCGCTCGACGGCCACCCGGGATCCGCCCGTGCCATCGCCGATGCGGGCGCGGCGATCGGCACCGCCGTCGCCACGCTGTGCAACCTCTTCAACCCCGAGCGGATCGTCGTCGGCGGTGACCTGGCCGCAGCCGGATCCCTCCTCGTCGAGCCGCTGCGGGAGGCGGTCCGCCGCGGCGCCGTCCGCTCGGCCGCCGAGGACGTGACCATCGTCGAGGGCACGCTCGGCGAGCGCGCCGAGGTCCTCGGCGCCGTCGCGCTCGTGCTTCGCCATGGCGCGGACCTGCTGCGCCGGTCCGACACGGTCGCGGCCCGCCGCGTCTGAGGCCGGCGGCCCAGGCGCCGCGTCGTCGGCGGACGACGGCGACGCCTGGGCGTGACCCGAGGCCTACGTCAGATCACTGCACTGCAGCGCGTCGGGGTCCTTGCCGGCCCCGGGCACCCAGCGGACGTTCGCGAACGCCGCCTCCATCTGCCCCTCGGTGTAGAGGAGGAACGCGGTGTTGATGTGGTCGAACTCGAGCGACCCGGTGTCGAGGCACCGCAGCGGCACCTTCACGGTGTGCTTGGCGCCGTCCGCGAGGCCCGTGAAGACCTTGGTCATCGGCGCCTCCCCGAAGCACGGGTAGGTGCAGTGGGAGCTGATGACCACGCGCGCGGTCGGCGCCTGCGTCACGATCGTGTCGAACACGATCGCGCCGTCGGCGTTGAGGTACGGGCGCAGGTCCTGCTCGGGAGACTGCAGGTAGAACTGGCCGGGGCCGCCCTTCCAGGTGATCTTCCGGGCGTCCTGCTGGACGTTGACGTCCGAGGTCCGCGCCTCGATGTTGGTGTGCGCCACGACGGCGGCCGGGTCGTTGCCGAGCTCGGTGCCGCCCCAGTTGTCCGGCGAGCCGATGTAGCTCTTGAACGGCGGTACGTCCTGGCGGACGAAGAGCTCCAGGTCGTCGGTCGCGGTGCCGCCGCCCCCGCCGCCGACGCAGCGCGCCTCCGACGTCTCGTCGAGCTGCCCGACCGTCCCGGCCTGCCCGCTGCGCAGGCCGTAGCCGAGCGGGAACAGCGGCGCGTAGCCGTCGTCGCCGACGTTGACCGGCGTCTGGCACGGGGCGCCGGGCCAGCTGTAGGACAGCGTGCCGGTGAAGCCCGGGCCGCTGTTGCGGCCCTTGACCAGGAGGTCGGCCACGCCCTCGCCCTCGGTGCCCGGCAGCCAGGCCGCGACGAAGGCGTCGGAGCGGTTGAGCTCCTTGTTGACGAACAGCGGCCGCCCGGAGAGGAACACGGTGGCCACCGGCGCGCCCTTCCCGCTGACGCGGTCGAGCACGGCGAGGTCCTCGGGGTGCAGCCGCGCGTGCTCGAGCGAGCGCTTGCCCAGGTCGCCGTTGCCCTCGGCGTACGGCGTCTCGCCGATGACGGCGATGACCGCGTCGAACGCCTTGGGATCGACGCCCTCGCCCGTCTCGCTGAACGTCACGTTCGCATCGCCGAGCGCCTGCCGCAGACCGCCGAGGATGGTCGTCCCGTTGGGGAAGTCGGCGTTCGTGTTGCCGGTCCCCTGCCAGGTCAGGCTCCAGCCGCCGGTCTGGTTCTGGAGGCTGTCGGCGCTCTTGCCGACCACCAGGACCTTCGCCGTCGGCGCCAGCGGCAGCAGGCGACCGTTGTTCTTGAGCAGGACCATCGACTTGCGGACCGCGCGACGCGCGACCTCCCGCGCCTGCAGCGCCTGGGCCGAGCCGGCGGCCGCGCGCTGCGACGGGCGCGGCTCGCTCAGGACGCCGCTGCGGATCTTGACCCGCAGGATGCGCGTGACGGCGTCGTCGATCCGGGCCATCGGGATCTCGCCCGACTGGACCTGCGCGACCGTGTTGGCGATGAACGCCTTCCAGTCGTTGGGGACCATGATCACGTCGAGCCCCGCGTTGATGGCCTGCGGGCAGCTGGCGTTCGTGCAGCCCGCGACCTGCCCGATGCCGTTCCAGTCCGACACGGTCAGGCCGTCGAAGCCCATCTTGCCCTTGAGGATCTCCGTGATGGCCTTGCGGCTGCCGTGGAGCTTGCCCTCGGCGATCCCGAGGTCCGGGTTGGTCCAGCTGTTGAACGAGATCATCACGGTCTGGGCGCCGGCCGCCAGCGCGCCGTAGTAGCCCTGACCGTGGACGTTGATCATCTGCGCCTCGGACGAGGAGTCGACGCCCTGGTCCTTGCCGCCGTCGGTGCCGCCGTCGCCGATGAAGTGCTTGGCCGTGGCGATGACGCCGTCCTCGCCGATGCCCTTGCGGTCGTTGCCCTGCAGGCCGCGGATCGCCTCGTAGCCGTAGGCGCGTGTGATGCGCGGATCCTCGGAGAAGCCCTCGTAGGTGCGGCCCCAGCGGTCGTCACGGACGACGGCCAGCGTCGGGGCGAACGCCCAGTCCTGGCCGGTGGCCCGGACCTGCTGTGCCGTGGCGGCCTCGACGTCGCGCACCAGGCACGGGTCGTGCGCCGCGCCGAGCGCGATGTTGTGCGGGAAGAGCGTCGCGCCGTAGACGTTGCTGTTGCCGTGGACGGCGTCGATGCCCCAGATGGCCGGGACGTGCCCGGAGTTGCCGTCCTTCGACGCCTGCCAGTAGGCGTCGGCGAGCGCGAGCCAGTCGGCCGGCGCGGCGTGCTTGTCGGCGCCCGGCCACGAGCCGCCGCCGTTGAGGATCGAGCCGATGTGGTACTGGCGGACCTCGTCGGCGGTGATCGCGCCGATCTCGGGCTGCGTCATCTGCCCGACCTTCTCCTCCAGCGACATCCGCGAGAGCAGGAACCGCACGCGCGCCTCGACGTCCTTGGACTTCTTGATCCGGCTCGCGACCGCCGGCCAGTCGGCGAGCGTCGGGAGGCTCTGCGGGATCCGGGCGCAGTCACCCTCGTCGTCGAACTGGTGCTGACCGATCTGCTGCTGCCGACCGGAATCGGCGCCGCTCGCACCCGGCAGGAGCGCGACGAGGAGCAGCGCGAGCATCCCGAGGCCGACCACCCCCAGGCGACCCCGGCGAGCGCGCGTGCGACGCGGCCCGCCTCCGTCCGGCGCGTGCGCCGGCGTGTCCGCGGACCCTTGGACGCGCGCGCGTAGACCACGGCGACCGTGCAGTCGACCCATCATGTTGCTTCCTCTCCCGAGAAGACCGGGCGGCCTGTACCCCACGGACCGCTCCCCTTTATGCGATTTCGCAGTATCTCCGCGTCGGAGCGCGGTTGTCAAGCGCGCCCGCTTCTGGGCTTTCGCCTGGCGCCCGGGTCGGAGTCAGGGCCGCTCGGCGACCGGCCGGCGACGCTGCGCGCGGAGCAGCAGCGCTGCGGCGACCAGGACGGCGACGACCGCCGCGATGTCGGCGTAGCGGAAGGCGTGGTGCACCTGGTCCCAGTTGCTGCCCAGCGCCCAGCCGGCGCCCGCGAAGGCCAAGCACCAGATCGCCGAGGCCGCGGTCGTGAGCGCGACGTACGGCCGCAGCGGGAAGTCCAGCACGCCCGCGGGGATCGAGATGAACGAGCGCACCAGCGGCGTCAGCCGCCCGAGGAACACGGCCATCCTCCCGTGCCGGTCGAACCAGGCCTCGGCGCGCGCGAACCGCTCGGGCCCGAGGTGCAGCCAGCGGCCGTGGCGCTCGACGAGCTCACGGCCGCCACGGCGGCCGACCCACCAGCCGGCGAGCGAGCCCGTCAGGTAGCCGAGCGTGCCGGCCGCCGACAGCATGAGGTACTCCGGCAGGCCGTCGCGGCCACCGCCGCCCAGCGCTCCGGCCGCCAGCGCGCCCGCGAGCAGCATCGTCAGCTCGCCGCCGACCGGTAGGACGGCGTCCACGGCCATGACCGCGAAGACCGCGAGCACGCCGTGGTGGACGACCAGGTCCTGCACGGTCGACGTCAGGCTGGCGAGCGGGAGGACGAGCGCGCTCATGATCGCGCGGGGCGGGCCGGGGAGGAGGCGTTGGGATGCACCACCGCAGGGTCGCCGTCGCAGATGAGGGGCAGATGAGAGGCCGGGCTCACGGCGAGCGCTGGGCGAGGCGCAGCGGCACGACGCGCAGCAGCGCGCTGACGCAGATCGCGAGCGTCATGAGCGAGAGCAGGTGGGAGCCGTGCAGCGCGTCGGGGTCGCCGCTGAACAGGCCGAGCAGCACGACGCAGGCCAGCCCGGTCAACGCGGTGGACCACGCCTGGCGACCGTGCAGCCCGGCCGGCCACGGCGTGAAGGTCAGCGACCACAGCGGGAGCGCCAGGGCGAGCGCGGCCACCGTGAGGTCGGCGGCCTGGGTGCGATCCGGCGTGCCGAGGATCACCGAGACCGCCGCGGAGGCGACCGCCAGCAGCGCGGCGACGCCGGTGAAGGCCGGGTCGCGCCATGCTTCGCTCAACCGGGCCAGGGCGCGCGCGCGCCGGCGGACCGCGGCGGGCGCAGCGACGACGACCGCCGACGCCGGCTCGTCCTGCTCGCGCATCCAGGTCGCGTAGCGGCGCAGCCCCTCGCGCAGCGGGGTGCTCGCGCTCCAGCCGAGCTCCTCCGCGGCGCGGTCGCTGCGGATCCGGGCCCCGCGCAGGTCGCCCGCGCGCCCTTCGGTGTGCACGATCTCGGTCTCGGCGACCTCCTCGCAGACGAGCTTGGCCAGCTGCGCGATGGTGGTCGTCTCGGTGCCGGCCAGGTTGTAGGTCCGGCCCGCCGCCTCCGGGATCAGCCCGCGCACGACGCCGTCGGCGAGGTCCTCGACGTAGACGAAGCTGCGCTCCTGGTCGCCGCTGCCGGCGATGCTCAGCGGCTCGCCGGACTGCGCGCGGGCGACGAAGCTCGGGATGACCGCGGCCGGCCGGGCGCGCGGGCCGTAGGGGATGCCGAAGCGCAGCACCGTCGACTGGACGCCGTAGAGCTCGGCGTAGGAACGGCAGTACATCTCGCCGGCGAGCTTGCCGGCGGTGTAGAGGTGCGCGGGCGCCGGCAGGAGCTCGTCCTCGTCGACCTCGTCGGCGACGACGTCGGAGTAGACCCAGACCGTCGACGCGTACACC
This sequence comes from Conexibacter sp., assembly GCA_025964055.1. Classification (GTDB taxonomy): domain Bacteria; phylum Actinomycetota; class Thermoleophilia; order Solirubrobacterales; family Solirubrobacteraceae; genus Baekduia. The sequence continues at coordinate 6,624 of JAOPZP010000279.1, read as the reverse complement.
ACTCGCGCGATCCCGAGCTGGCGCGCGGCCTCGAGGACGTTCAGCGTCCCGGTCGTGTTCAGCTCGGTGGACCACGCCGGCTGGGCGTGGACCTCGCCGACGTCGGCGGCGGCGGCGAGGTGGCAGATCGCCGCGCAGCCGTGCGCGGCGCGCATCACGTCCTCGGGGCGCCGGACGTCGCCGATGACCGTGTCGATCTCCCCGGACGCATGCCAGGGCGACGGCCGCTGGTCGAGGATGCGCGGCCGGTGGCCGGCGGCGACCAGGCGGTCGACGACGTGCGAGCCGATGAAGCCGGCGCCGCCGGTGACGAGAACGACGGATCTCATATGGACGAACCTAGGGTCACATAGATTGGGTTTCAACGTGCGCGTGTTGATTTTCAGTGCCGACATCGGCGAAGGCCACGACGCGCCGGCGCGTGCGCTGCGCGACGGCATCCTGGCTCGGTACCCCGCAGCCGAGGTCACGATCGCCGATTCGATGGTCGTCGCGGGGCCGGTCGTGCGGGCGCTGGTGCGCGATCGCGCCGAGTTCGTCCTGCGCCGGCTGCCGTGGGTGTTCGACCTCCAGTACCTGCTGGCGGCGCGCTGGGGGCCCAGCCGCCGCCTGGCGATGTGGCTGGCGAGCCGCTTGGGGGGCCGCGCGCTGCTGACCGCGGCCCGGGAGTCCGGCGCCGACGTCGTGGTCTGCACGTACCCGCCCGCCAACCAGGTGCTGGCGGTCGAGCGGGGCCGCGGCGCGCTGGGCGTCCCGCTGGTCTCGGCGATCACCGACCTCGCCGCGCTGCGCTACTGGGCGCACCCGGGCTGCGACCTGCACCTCGTCATCCACGCGGAGTCCGCCGACGAGGTGCGGTGGATCGCCGGCCCCGACGCGCGCGTCGAGCACGTCCGCGGCCTGAGCGCCGCGGGGTTCGACGTGCCCGTCGACGGAGCGGCGGCCCGCGCCGATCTCGACCTCGCGGCCGGCGTCCCCGTCGTCACGGTGTCGGGCGGCGGCTGGGGCGTGGGCGACCTGGCCGGCGCGGTGCAGGCCGCGCTGCTCGCCGCGCCCGACGTGCAGGTCCTGGTGCTGTGCGGCCACAACGCCGCGCTGCGCCGGCGGCTGGACGAGCGGTTCGGGGTCGGCGGCCGGGTGCGGACGCTGGGCTTCACCGACCGGATGCCCGAGCTGCTGGCCGCCACCGACGTGCTCGTGCACTCGACCGCCGGGCTCACCGTGCAGGAGGCCCTGGTGCGGGGCGCGCGGGTCATCTCCTACGGCTGGGGCGTGGGTCACATCCGCATCAACAACGACGCCTACCAGCGCTTCGGGCTGGCCGAGGTCGTGACCGACGACGGCGCGCTGACCGGCGCGATCCGGCGCTCCCTGGCGTCACCGCGGGCGCCGGACCTCGCCTACGGACGGCTGCCCACCGCCGCGGACGTCGTGCTCGGCCTCGTCGGCGGCTGATGCGGCCCGGGTCACCGGCCGGCTGGCGCCCAGCGCCGCCCCACCGAGGAGCGTGAGCGCGAGCCCGGCCGCCACCGTGGCCGCGCCGCCGGGCGCGGTGCTCCAGCGCTCGTGGAAGAGCAGCGGCGCCAGCGCCACGGGGATCGCGGTCTCCAGCACGAACATCGCGGGCGCGACGCGCGTGGCGTCGAAGCGCTGCATCGCGGTGGTGTCGACGAGGAAGCCGACGGCGCCGAACAGCGCGGTGCCGGCGGCCCAGCCCAGCGCCGCGAGCGGCCGCCCGGCCGCCAGCTCCACCGTCAGCAGCTTGCTGGTCAGCGCCGAGAGCGCGAAGGCGGCGCCGGCCGAGGCGATCAGCGTCCAGGCGCTCGCCCGCGCCTGTCCGAGGAGGAACGTCAGGGCGACGATCAGCGCCAGCACGCCGCCGCAGAGCAGCGCGGCGGTCAGGCCCGGGCGGCTCTCGGTGTGCGCCGGCGCGCAGACGGCCAGGATGCCGACCCCGACGATCACCGCACCCGCCGCGGTCCACTCCCGCCGCCCGACGTGCTCGTGCAGGATCCGGGCGGCGGCGGCGAGCAGCAGGACGAGGCCGGCGGCGAGCGTCGGCTGCACGACGGTCAGCGGCGCCAGCGAGAGGGCGAGCAGCTGCAGCGGCCACCCGGCCACGGCGAGGCCCACGCCCGCCAGCCACCGGCGGCGCCGCGCGAGGACGACCAGCAGCGACGGACGCAGGCCGTGGCCGGGGTCGGTCGCCCGCGCCTCGCGCGCCTGCAGCAGGACCGAGCCGTCGAAGCACACGGCGGCGCCCGCCGCCGCCACCACGCCCGCGAGCTCCGTCCAGCCGATCACCGGCGCGGGTCAGCCGGCGGCGGGGCCGGGGCGGTAGTACAGCGGCACGCACCAGTGATGCTCGGCGACCCAGTCGCTGACCGGCAGGTCGACCTGGTGGCCGAGCAGGCGGTGGCAGGGCTGGTCGTACACGCGGCCGGTCGATCGCGGGATCGGGTCGAAGACGATGTACTTGTAGAGCCCGGAGACCATGCCCGGCGGGAGCTCGAGGCGCGCCGGGTGCAGCGGGTCGAGGACCTCGCGCGCGGCGCGGTTCTTGAAGGCGACGATCTCGTCGAGGCGCTCGGCCTGCACGATGCCCAGGGCCGCGGTGAACTCGCTCATGCGGAAGTTCAGCCCTGCGACGGCGTGCTCGGGCTTGCCGTAGTTCCGGAACGCCCGCGCGTGCTCGACCACCTCGGGGCGGCGCGAGACGAGCATGCCGCCCTCACCGGTGGAGATCGTCTTGGTGGCGTAGAACGAGTAGACGCCCGCGTCGCCGAACGTCCCGGGCCGGCGGCCGTCGAGGCTCGCGCCGTGGGCGTGGGCGCAGTCCTCGATCAGGAACACGCCCTCGCGCCGGCAGAGCTCGGCGATCGCCTCGGTCGCGAACGCCAGGTGGCCGCCGATGTGCACCAGGAACGCGGCGCGCGGCCGGTGTGCGGCGATGCCCCGCTCGAACTCGGCGAGCGTCGCGCAGAGGTCGTCGCGACCGCAGTCCAGGAACGCGACCTCGGCGCCGAGGTGCAGCGCGGCCAGCGGCGTGGCCATGAACGTGTTCGACGGGCACAGCACGACATCGCCGGGGCCGACCCCGGCGAAGCGCAGCGCGGCCAGCGCTCCACCCGCCCAGCTGCCCAGCGCGACGGCGCCGGCGCCATGGCGCTCGGCCCACAGCGCCTCGAAGCGGGCGACCATCCCGCCCTCCGCCCACTGCTGGGAGTCGAGGACCTCGTCCCAGAGCGCGTGCAGGCGCGCGCGATCACGGTCGTCGAAGCCGATGGCGAACTTCCCGAGCGCTTCGGCCGTCGGCACAGGGCCGACGCTGGGCGGTTCATCGATCACGCCAGCGAGACTACGGCCGGCGTCAACCCGGCCGCGGTCAGCCTCCGGCGACGTCGCGGCGCAGGAAGTTCAGGTACGCCACGCCGATGCACGGCAGCGCGTAGAGGGCGCAGACCCACGCCGCGCGGATGACCGGCGTCCAGTCGGCGGGCGTGCGCAGGAAGCCCTGCCAGGCGTTGAACTGGGTGGGCAGGAGGTAGGGGCGCAGCACGCCGAGCCCGGGGATGATCGTGACCAGCTGGAGCATCAGGCTGATCATCAGCGCGCCGACGACCGCCGCCGCGGAGTTGTGGGTGACCGTCGAGAGGAGCAGCGCGATGGAGGCGATGGCGATCAGCGGCAGGAGGTACACGAGCAGGCTGGCGCCGATGAGCAGCAGGGCGCGGCCGGCGCTCACCGTCGTCCCCGAGAGCGTCACCAGCGGATGGAACCCCGAGACGATGATGCCGCCGATGACCGCGGTCAGCGCCATCAGGGCGAGTGCGACGATCGCGTAGGTGACCGCCGCCAGCACCTTGGCGGCGAAGATCCGCCCGCGGCCGACCGACCGCGTGAGGATCGTCTTCAGCGTGCCGTTGTGGTCCTCGGCCGCGACGATGTCGCCGGAGACCAGCGCGGTGATCAGGGGAAACAGCCAGTAGGAGCCGAAGATCAGGATGACCGGCGGGATCGCCAGGCCCGACTGCCGCACGTAGCGGCCGAAGGCCACGTCCTCGGGCTCTCCGTTCTGGAGCGTGAGCGCGACGACGAAGATGACCGGGACCAGCGCCGCGGCGGCCAGGCCCAGATAGGTCCGCTTCTGGGCGACGAGCTTGCGCAGCTCCCACGCGTAGACCGTCCGCAGCGCGGGCATCAGGCGGCCTCGGTCTCCGCCGGCCGGCCGGCGGCGGACACGGGGTCCGCGCCGTCCTCGGTCAGGCGGAAGAACAGGTCCTCGAGCGTGGCGGTGTGCGGCGCCAGGGCGCGGATCGCCAGGCCGGCCTCCACCAGCGCGACCGACAGCGCGGCCGCGGCCTCCTCGGTGGCCTCGAAGCGCAGCTCGAGCGGGTCGACCCGCACCTCGGCGATGCCGCGCTGCGTGCGGCAGACCTCGGCGGCGCGCCCGTCGTCGGTGGTCCGCAGCCGCCAGCCGCCGCCCGCCGTGCGCTTGAGGTCCTCCAGCGCGCCCTCGAAGACGATGCGGCCGGTGCGCACGATCGCCACGCGGTTGCACAGCTCCTCGACCTCGGCGAGCAGGTGGCTGGAGAGCAGCACCGTGGTCCCGGCCAGCGACAGGCGCGCCACGAGCGCGCGCATGTCGCGCATGCCGGCGGGATCGAGGCCGGTGGCGGGCTCGTCGAGCAGCAGCAGCCGCGGGTCGCGGATCAGCGCGGCGGCCACGCCCAGGCGCTGGCGCATGCCATGGGAGTAGCCGCCGACCCGGTGGCGCTGGCGGTCGGTCAGCTCCACCGTGTCGAGCGCCTCGTCGATGCGCTTGGCCGCCTCGCCGCCGTCCAGCGCGGCGAGCAGCTCGAGGTTCTTGCGTCCCGTCAGGTACGGGTAGAAGCGCGGGGCCTCGACGAAGCCGGCGACGCCCTCCAGCGCCGCGGCCCCGCTGACCAGCGGGTCGCGGCCGAACAGGCGGACCTGTCCGGCCGTCGGCGTGATGAGGCCCAGCAGCATCCGCAGCACCGTCGTCTTGCCCGCGCCGTTGGGCCCGAGGTAGCCGTAGACGTCGCCGGCCTCGACCGTGAGGTCGACCTCGTCCACCGCGATCACGTCGCCGTAGCGCTTGACGAGTCCTCGGGCCTCGACGGGCGGAGCGCCGGCCATGGCCTACAGCGCCCGGGCGGCGGCCTCGGCCGCGGCCGGTGGCACCGAGCCGATGATGGTGTACTGCACGCCGCCGCGCTCGAAGCGGACGACGGTGCCCAGCGCGGTCGCCAGCTCCTGGCCGTCGATCCCGCCGATCGAGACCTTGGGCAGCGCGAGCCCGCGGTCGCCGCCGCCGCCTCCGCCGGAGGGCGCGGCGGGGTCGTGGGCCGGGGCGGCCTGCTCGAGGACGGCGATGCCGCCCAGGCCGGCGCCGTAGGTCACCAGCGCGGCCTTGCCGCCGCCGGCGTCGACCGGCCGCACGTCATGGCGCGGCAGGCCCACGAGCGTGTCGGGCGCGCTGAGCGTGAACGGCAGGCCGGCGGCGACGGTCTTGGGGTCGGTCGCCGGGTCGCCGGCGCCCTGGTGGTCCTTGGCCGCGGATCCGCCGAGGTCGATCGTGGTGACCTTCGCGCCGGAGGGCGGCGTGACGTTCAGGTTCGCGGTGTCGACCGGTCCGAACGCGATGTCGGTGGCCTTGAGCTCGAGGACCGGGTTGGGGTTCCCGGCGGCGTAGACCGCGGCGCGCAGCGGAGCGCCGTTGGCGGCGTCCCAGGCCAGCTCGGCGGCGCCGATGAGGCCGCCGTCGTGCTTCGGCGAGATCCGCGTGGTGTAGGACGGGCGGCCCGCGGTGTTGCTCGGGGCGGCGCCGGAGACGTCGGCGTTCTGGGCCAGCTGGTCGAGGAGCTGCTGGATCTTGGCGACCGTCGGCGGGGCGTCGGTGGCGCCCTTCTGGTCGCTGCCGCTCTGCTGCGGCAGGGTGATGCGGTAGACCTGGTTCTGGGTGGCGTCGAAGATCGACAGCACCTTCCCGTCGCTGACGATCTGGGCGTCGCCGCTGTCGGACTGCAGCTCGAGGCGCAGCCGGCCGTCGGCGCTGGCCCACAGGCGGCCCGTGGCGCCCGACAGCAGCGGGCTGCCTCCGCCACCGGGCAGGCTGGAGCTGTCGATCAAGTGGTTGGTGAACGTGATCCGGGCGGTCACGCCCTGGACGGCGGGGGCGGCCGCGGCGTCGTGCAGGGCCTGGGCCAGCGGCTTGGCCGGCGGCTGCGGGCCTCCGCTGCCGAGCGCGGCCATCGCGATGGCGGTGCCGCCGCCCAGGGCGGCGACGATGCCGACCAGCAGGGCGACGAGACGGGAGGTGGGGAGGTGACGGAGCATGGTTCTCGATCAGCCGGGGAGTGGGACGTCATCGACGCTAGGTGCCGACTCTGACGAGTCTCTGACGGTGTCGGGCGCCGGTCCGATCGCCGGCAGGTCGAGGGTGAACGTGGCACCGTCGATCGCGACGTCGCCGCCGTGCGCGCGGGCGGTGGCGCGCACGATCGCCAGCCCGAGGCCGGAGCCGCCCCGCGCCCGCGCACCGGGGCCGCGCCAGAAGCGGCGGAACGCGTGCTCGGCGTCGCCCGGCGCCAGGCCGGCGCC
>JAOPZP010000416.1 GCA_025964055.1 Conexibacter sp. | reverse complement strand
CGCCGGACCGCAGTCCGGTCAGCGTTCCTCAGCCCTGCAGGTACGCCAGGACCGCCAGCACGCGCCGGTGGTCGACGACCGTCGGCGGCAGCGTCAACTTGGTGAAGATGCTCGTGACGTGCTTCTCTACGGCGCGCTCGGTGACGACCAGCGCGTCGGCGATCGCGTGGTTGGAGCGCCCTTCGGCCATCAGGCCGAGCACCTCGCGCTCGCGCGGCGAGAGCGCCGCGAGCGGGTCTTCCCGGCGGCGGCGGCCGAGCAGCCGGGAGACGACCTCGGGGTCCAGCGCGCTGCCGCCGTCCCCGACGCGGCGCACGGCCTCGGTGAACCGATCGCCGTCGCTGACGCGATCCTTGAGCAGGGAGCCGATGCCGGCGGCGTCGTCGGAGAGCAGCTCCAGCGCGGAGGTCTCCTCGACGTAGGCGCTGAGCACGAGCACGCCGGTCTCGGGGAAGCGCTGCCGGATCTCCAGCGCCGCCTTCAGCCCCTCGTCGGTGTGCGTCGGCGGCATGCGGACGTCCACGATCGCCACGTCGGGCTTGTGGGCCCCGACCTTGCGCAGGAGGTCCTCGGCGTCGCCCGACTGGGCGACCACGTCGAAGTCCTTGCCCTCGAGCAGCGCCGCGAGTCCTTCGCGGAGCAGCACGGAATCATCAGCCAGCACTACGCGCACGGGATCCTCGCCCTCACGGTCGTTCCGACTCCAGGAGGGGAGTCGACCTCAAGCCTTCCGTCGAGAGCGGCGAGGCGATCGGCCAGGCCACGCAGGCCTGAGCCTGCGGACGGGTCCGCGCCACCGATGCCGTTGTCCTCGATCTCGACCACTGCATAGCCATTCTCCCGTAAGACGCGGACGGTCGCATACTCGGCGTCGGCGTACTTGGCCATGTTGGTCAGCGACTCGGACACCACGAAGTAGGCGACCGCCTCCACCGGCATCGGCATGCGGCCCTCAGGGACGGTCTCGACGTCGACCGGGACCGGCGCCCGGCCGGCCAGCGCGTCGAGCGCCGCGGCGAGCCCGCGGTCGGTCAGGATCGCCGGGTGGATCCCGCGCGCCAGCTCGCGCAGCTCCTCCAGCGCGGAGGCGAGCTCCCGGCGCGCGCCGTCGAGGATGCGCTCGGCGACCTCGGGGTCCTCGCGCAGCTTCGTCTTGGCCAGGCCGAGCTGGAGCGACAGCGCGACCAGGCGCTGCTGGGCGCCGTCGTGGAGGTTGCGCTCCAGCGCCCGCCGCTCGGCCATGCCGACCTCGATCACCTTGGCGCGCGAGACCTGCAGCTCGGCCACGCGCGCCTTCAGCTCGGCCTCCAGGCGCTCGTTCTCCAGCGCCAGCGCGGCGGCGGCGCCGGCGGCGCGGACCAGCCCCGGCTCGTCGAGCAGCGCGGCGTCGTGGACGATGGCGGCGACCGGGATCGACTCGCGCTCGATCTCGGTGACCGCACGGTGCCGGGAGGCGGCCGGCGGCAGGTCGACGGGCTGGCCGTGGGCGTCGACGTAGCGCTCCGAGCCGCGCGACCAGAAGGCCAGCGCCAGCGACCGGTCGCCGAGGGCCTCGGCCAGCGCGTCGCGCAGCGACTCGCCCTCGACGCCCTGGGCGTTGAGGCGCTCGACGAGGTCGCCGACGGCGCCCGCCCGGCTGTAGCGGCTGCGCAGCAGGCCGACGACGAAGGCCCACGGCAGCGCGGCGAAGGCGATCAGCGAGACGACGCTCGGGCTGGTCGCGATCGGGTCGCTCCCGCCGACGATCTGGCTGAGGACCGCGACGACCAGCGCGGCGCTGAGCGCAAGGCCGGTCCACAGCACCGGCGCCATCACGCGCCGCTGCGGCGGCGACGCGTCGCGGCGCTTCTGGACCAGCTGGACCGCCAGCCAGACGATCAGCCCCGCGGCGACCAGCTGCGAGACCGCGCCGAAGACCTGCGCGCCGTCGGGGTTGTCGGTCAGCGCCCACGCGTTGCGCGGCGCGTTGCTGGGGTGGCTGATGTCGCCGCCCAGCAGGAAGAACGGGATCTGGACGAGCAGCGCGTCGAGGTAGCCCAGCGCGATCAGCGTGCGCGCGCCCGTGGTCTCCAGCCGGCCGGTCGGGAACGCCAGCAGCATGTGGCCGACCAGCACGAGGTACAGCGGGCCGAGGTACACGCCGAGCGTGTAGACCCACGGGTCGTTGGACTCGGTCAGGCCGGCCACGAACCAGGCGAAGCCGACCGCCGTCATGAGCGCGCCGAAGCGGTTGTGCGGGCGCCGCGTCCAGGCGAAGATGCCGGTGCCGCAGAAGCTCAGCCCGATGAACGGGCCCAGGACCGCGGTGATCTCCTTGGCGTTCTCGTGGTCGCTGGAGACGACCAACGCCACCATGACGGCGGCCATCGCCACCGAGGCTGCGAACAGCGCCAGGAGCGCGGCTCGCAGCGAGCTCATGGGACCTGTCCTGACGCCGCGGTCATCGGATCAGTTCCGCGAGTGCAGCACCGGAGAGCTCGCCCTTCGGGATGAACCCGCGGGCACCGCTGCGGTGCACGAGGGGTCCGAAGTCCGAGCTGTCGCGGCTGGAGGTCAACACGACGGCGGGGGCGCCGAGCACGCTGGTGATGCGTGCGGCGACATCGAAGCCGTCGAGGTCCGGGAGGTTGACGTCCAGCAGCACCAGGTCGGGATGCAGCTCCCCTGCCGCGACGATGGCGCTCAATCCGTCGGGGGCCTCCCCGACCACGTCGAAGCCCTCGCTCTCCAGCAGGAGGCGAGCGGTCGACCGAAAGGTCGGGTGGTCATCGACGATGAGTACCTTCGTGCTCACGGGCGTTCCCCAATCATCGGCCCTGGACAGGGCCGAGTCGCTACGGCTGGCTACACCCCGCGGCGGCGGCGATGGCATGGTAGGAAGCGGCCGGATCGTCGGCGCCGAAGAGGGCACTGCCTGCGACGAAGAGCGTCGCGCCGGCCTCGGCGGCCGGCCCGGCGGTCGCCGCATCGATGCCGCCGTCGACCTCGAGCTCGCGCCCGTCGCCGATCAGGGCGCGCAGGCGGCGGATCTTGTCGGGCGAGGACGGGATGAACGCCTGGCCGCCCCAGCCCGGGTTGACGGTCATGCAGAGCGCGAGGTCGACGTCGAGCTCGCGGTAGACGTCCAGCGGCGTCGACGGGCAGACCGCGACGCCGGCGGTGCAGCCGAGCTCGCGGATCTGCTGCACGGCGTAGTTCAGGTGCGGCGTCGCCTCGGCGTGGATGGTGATGTTGCTCGCGCCGGCGCTGGCGAAGTCGGCGACGTGGCGCTCGGGGCGCTCGACCATGAGATGGACGTCGAGCTCGATGTCGAGCTCCAGCGCGCGCAGCGCCGAGCAGACCTGCGGGCCCATCGAGAACGGCGGCACGAAGTGGCCGTCCATGACGTCGACGTGGATGACCCGGGCGCCGGCGTCGACCACCTCGCGCACCTGCGCGCCGAGATGGGCGAAGTCTGCCGCGAGGATGCTCGGGGCGATGCGGGGCTGAAGCGCTGGCACGCGCGCAGAGTATCCCCGACCGCGGTGTGCGAGCCCCCAGGCGAGCACGCGCAGCGAAACTCGCCACCTGGGCGAGGCTTCGCCCCTCAGACTTCGACCAGCATCGACGCCCCGCAGTGGTTGCAGACCGTCGTCGCCGTGGAGGACATGCGCACGATCGTTCCGTGCTCGCCGCAGTCCGGGCACACGGAGCGGAGCTCGAAGCGGTGCAGGCAGTAGACGCAGCGGTAGCGGCCGGGCAGCGTCGTCGGCCGCAACCAGGGCTCGCCGCAACCGGGGCAGGTCAGTCCGACGCGTAGCTCATCCATGCAGCTGCCCTGCTCCTCTACGGCGTTCAGCCATCGTCGACCGCAATATAGAAGCCGTCCGTGTGGTCGCGGTGCGGGAGCGTGCGCACCACGGTGCCGTCGACGACCTCCTCGCGGGGCGACAGCGTGCAGGTGGAGTAGACCAGCCGGCCGCCCGGTCTCAGCGCGCCGCGGGCCGCCGCGACGATCGCCTCCTGCTCGATCCGCAGCTCCTCGATCGACTCCGGCGTCGCGCGCCAGCGCAGGTCGGGGTGGCTGCTGAGCGTGCCCAGACCGCTGCACGGCGGGTCGACCAGCACGCGGTCGAACGTGCCGCCGAGCGTGGCGGGGCTGATCTCGCGAGCGTCGCCGACGTGCACGCGGACGCTGGTCGCGTGCATGCGCTCGGCCTGCACCGTGAGGGCCTGCGCGCGCTGGGCGCTGCGCTCGACCGCGACGATCTCGCCGCGGTCGCCCATGAGCGCGGCGAGATGCGTGGTCTTGCCGCCGGGGGCGGCGCAGAGGTCGAGGATCCGCTCCCCCGGCTGCGGGTCCACGGCCCGGGCGACGCGCTGCGAGGCGCGCGACTGCGGCGTGATCGCGCCCGCGGCGTAGAGCGGATGGGCGAGCACGTCGAAGGCGCCGTCGATGATCAGCGCGTCGTCCTCGCGGCGGCCGTCGAGGTCGACGTCGACCCCGGCCAGCGGGTTGATGCGCAGGGCCAGCTCGCTCGGCTCGTTGTTGGCCGCCAGCAGCGCGCGGGCCTCGTCGGCGCCGAGCCAGTCCCACCAGAGCAGCGTGAGCCACTCGGGGTGCGAGTGGCGGATCGCGGCGCCCTTGGGGTTGTCGTCGGCGGGGAGCTCGACGCCCTCGCGCAGGACCTTGCGCAGGACGGCGTTGACGAGCTTGGAGCCCGGGCTCGGCTTGGCGAGCTCGACGCTCTCGGCGACGGCGGCGTGCTGCGGCACGTCGGTATAGAGCAGCTGGTAGAGGCCGAGCCGCAGCGCGGCGCGCACCTGCGGCTCAAGCTTGCGGTCGACGTGGCGCGCGACGATCCAGTCCAGGGTGCCGCGGCGCTGGACGGTGCCGAAGGCCAGCCGCTTGGCCAGCGCGCGGTCGCGGGCGTCGAGCCCCTTGGACTCGCCGTGCAGGGCGCGGTCGGCGTACGCGCCCTGCTCGTCCACGCGACGCAGGACGTTCAGCGCAGCACGACGGGCGGGGCTGGCGGGCACGGTTGTAAGGGTAGGAGGCCGGGCGGCGCGGCCCGCGCTCAGAGCACGGGTGCGTGGCCGCGCAGGTACTCGGCGTAGCTCATCGAGCGCCCGCCGGCGGGCTGCACGGTGACCAGCTCCAGGCTGCCGTCCAGCGCGATGCCGGCCTCCTGCACGCCCAGGAACTCCCCGTCGGGGAGCGCGATGCGCGCGCCGATGTGCGGGTGCAGCGCGCGGACGATCCGGACGTTCTCCTCCGGCGGGCGCGTGAGGTCGAGCGTGCGGTCCGCGGCGGTCAGCTTGTCGGCGTAGGTGATGCCGTCCTCGGGCTGCGGCTCGGGCTCCGGCCGGCGCTCCAGGACGTCGAGCAGCAGCTCCACCGACACGTCCTGCAGGCGCGCCGCCAGCGCGGCGTAGTCGTCGGACGGCAGGATCGGCTCGGCCTTCTGGGCGTAGACCGGACCGGCGTCGAGCTCGGCCACCAGCCGCATGATCGACACCCCGGTCTGCGCGTCGCCGGCCATCATCGCCCGCTCCACCGGCGCCGCGCCGCGCCAGCGCGGCAGCAGCGACGGGTGCACGTTGAGGATGTCGTGGTCGGTGAGCAGCGGCTCCTTGACCAGCGCGCCGAACGCGCACAGGATCACCGCGCCGGGCTGCACGGCGGCGATGCGCGCACGGGCCTCGTCGTCGTTGACCGACGCCGGCTGGTCGACCTCGATGCCCAGCTCGCGGGCCGCGACGGCCACCGGCGGCGGGCCGATCTTGCGCCCGCGGCCCTGCTTGGCGTCGGGGCGCGTGACGACGAGCGCCGGCCGGTACGGGCCCTCAGCGAGCTCGCGTAGCACCCCCGCGGCGAAGGCGGAGGTGCCGAGGAAGACGGTCGGGGCGGCGGCGGGGCCCGACGACACTACGCCGCGTCGTCCTCGGCGGCCTCGAGCGCGGCGCGCAGGGCGCGCATGCCCTCCTTGCGCTGGTCGCGCGGAGTGCGGTCGAGGATCAGGACGCCGTCGAGGTGGTCCATCTCGTGCTGGATGACCCGCGCCTCGAGGCCGCTGGCCTCGACGAGGATGTCCTCGC
>JAOPZP010000401.1 GCA_025964055.1 Conexibacter sp. | reverse complement strand
GTGGCCGGGGGAGTGGCCCGGCGTCTCGAGGGCGACGAAGCCGGCGTCGAGCTCGTCGCCCTCCTGCAGCTCGCGCGTCGCGTCGACCGCCGGACCCGCCCAGTGGCGCCGCTGCCAGCGGGTCACGAAGTTGTCGTGGCTCAAGGACGTGTTGTCGCCCGCTCGCAAGACCGCGGCCTCACCGGCGGGCGCCCAGAACGGCACGGCAAGGGCGGCGACCAGCGCCGCGCTGGAGCCCTGGTGGTCGCTGTGGCCGTGGGTCACCGCATGCGCGGTGACGGCGTGGCCGCGCACCGCGCGCAGGATCCGCCCGGCTCCGTGTCGCGTCGCGGCGTCGACGATCACCGAGCCGACGAGGTGGACGTTGAACGCGTCACGGGGACGGCCGGGGACGAGGTGCAGGTCAGGGGCGAGCTCGAGCATGTGGCGCCATACGGTGCCGTATGGAGCCGGCGCTGTCAATACGGTGCCGTATGGTGAGGGCCGGATGACCCCCGACAACCTGGATCGCGAACGCTGGGAGCGCGCCGCGCTCGACGCCCTGGAGCGCGGCGGCCTGGCGGCCGTCGCCGTCGAGCCGCTGGCCCGCGCGCTGGGCGTCACCAAGGGCAGCTTCTACTGGCACTTCAAAAGCCGCGCGGACCTCATCGCCGCGACCGTCGCGCGCTGGGAGCGGCTCCACGTCGACGGCCCGCTGCAGGCCGCGGGCGCCATCGACGACCCGCGCGAGCGGCTGATGGAGCTCCTCGGCCGCGCCGGCGCCAAGCCGCCGTCGATCTTCATCCGCCTGCTCGACGCCGTCGACGAGCCGGTCGTCCGCGCGGCGGTCGCCCGTGCGGCGCAGGAGCGCGTGGCGTTCCTGGCGAAGGCCTTCCGGGAGCTCGGGCTGACCCCCGCGCGCGCCCGGCGCCAGGCGCTGCTGGCTTACAGCACCTACGTCGGCCGCGCCCACCTGGCCCGCGACGCGCCCGAGCTCCTCGGCGATCAGGCCGCGCTGTCGCGGCACATCGCCGAGCAGCTCATCGGCTGAGTCCGCCATCATGCGCCGCCCATGACGCAGGCCGCCCCGACCCTCGCCCAGCGCCTCCTCGACGGCGATCGCCGTGCTCTCGCGCGGGCGATCACGCTCGTCGAGAACGACGACCCCGCCGGCTGGGAGCTGGTCCGCGAGGTCTACCCGCACACCGGGAACGCCGCGATCGTCGGGCTCACCGGCGCCCCCGGCGCGGGCAAGTCGACGCTCATCGGCGCGCTCACCAAGCTGCGCCGCGCGCAGGACCGGACCGTCTCCGTGCTGTCGATCGACCCGTCGTCGCCCTTCACCCAGGGCGCGCTGCTGGGCGACCGCATCCGGCTGACCGAGCACTTCCTGGACCCCGGCGTCTTCATCCGCTCGATGGCGAACCGCGGTGCGCTCGGCGGCCTCAGCGAGGCGGCGCTGCAGGCCGCGCTGCTCATGGACGCGTCGGGCAAGGACGACGTCCTGCTCGAGACGGTCGGCGTCGGCCAGGCCGAGGTCGACATCATCGACCACGCCGACACCATCGTGTTGGTCCTGATGCCCGGCTCCGGCGACTCGATCCAGGCGCTGAAGGCCGGTGTCATGGAGATCCCCGACATCATCGTCGTCAACAAGGCCGACCACCCGCTGACCGAGACGATGGTCCGCGAGATCCGCGGCGTGCTGTCGCTGGCGCCCCAGCGCGGGTGGCGCGTGCCGATCGTCAAGACCGAGGCGCACAAGGGCGCCGGCGTCGAGGAGCTGGTGGCCAAGCTCGACGAGCACCGCGCCTACATCGAGGCCGAGGGCACGCTCTCGCTGCGCCGCCAGCGCAACCTCCGCAGCGAGGTCGTCGGCATCTGCACCTACCGCCTGCGCCGCCGCCTCGAGGAGCAGCTCGACGCCGACGAGACGTTCGCCGGCCTGCTCGAGGAGGTCGTCGGCCGCCGCGTCGATCCCGCCACGGCGGCGACCCGCATCCTCGAGCGCCTCGACGCGGCCGCCGCGGCGCGGACGGACTGACCCTCAGCGCACGAGCGCCACGACGCTCGCCGCGAGCGTCAGGGCCGCCAGCACCGCGCCCACGCCGGCCGTGAACCGCAGGCCCCACGCGCAGAGCGCGGCCAGCAGCGGCAGCGCCGGGACGAGCTGGCGCGCCGGGTACCACGCGCCGTCCAGCGACGGCGCCAGGAACGCCGCCACCAGCACGACCGCGCCGGCCACGAGCGCGAGGAACCCGGCGCCGACCTCGACGTCGACCTGGTCGACCACGGTGACGGCCAGCCGGTCGCGCCGCGAGCGCCACAGCAGCCACAGCGCCACGAACGCCAGCGCGACGAACGGCGCCCAGAGCAGGAGCCCCTCGTCGGGGTCGACCCACGCCGTCACCAGCCGCGGCGCGCGCGCAAGGTGCTCGGCCGGCCCGGACGCGCCGGTCGGGCCGTCGCGGGCCACGTCGTTGGGGGTGAGACCCCCGAACAGCCGGTCGTTGACGACCACGTAGACGACCGCTGACGTCAGCGCGACCTCCAGCGCGATGAAACCCGACACGCCGCGCTGACGGCGCCCCAGCCAGCGGGCGAGCGCGACGGCGACCACGGCGGCGGGCGCCAGGAGCTTGGCCGCCAGCCACGGCAGCGCCGCCACGAGCGCGGCGCCCGAGAACGCCGTGGCAGTCTGCGGTC
>JAOPZP010000378.1 GCA_025964055.1 Conexibacter sp. | reverse complement strand
CCGCCCCGGCCGTCACTCCACGTCGGGCTCGATGCGCTCCTTGCGGACCTCGTCGGAGACCGTCTGCTCGTCGGTCACCGTGTCCTTGTCCATGCGGACACGCTCCTTGGGGACGGCGCGCTTCTCGACCACGGGCTCCTCGGCGTGCAGCACGACCTCGTGCTCCTCCTCGGAGATCGCGGGGCCGTCGAGGGCCTCGTCGACGTTGCGGTCGGTGATCGGCTCGCGCTCGATGCGGACCTCCTCGCGCTGCACGGGCACGGTGGTCTCGACCTGCTCGGTCACCACGTACTTGCGCAGGCGGGCGCGGCCGGACTCGCGCGACGTCGTCCCGACCCGCAACTCCTCCTCGGAGCGCGTCATGGCGTCGTCGGTCGTCGGGCCCGAGGTGTCGCGGCCGACGGCGTCGCGCTCGAAGCGGCCGTCGCGATCCCGCCCCGCGAGCGTCCCGTGATCGGGGCCCTCGTAGCCGGAGTAACCGAGGCCGTAGTGGTCGTAGAGCTGCTGCTCCTCGGCCTCCGACAGCTCCTCGTCGGCGTCCACGTTGGGCGCGTCCTTGACCTGGTCCTTTCCGTAGGGCACCTGGACGTGCTCGCCGTGGGCCTGCGCGGCAGCGATCGGCACGAGCGAGGACTTGGTGCCGAACAGGCCGGTCTTGACGGCGACGAACGTCGGCTCGCCGGTCTCGCGGTCGAGGTAGACCTGGTCGATCTTGCCGATCTTGTCGTGCTCGGGGTCGACGAGGTCCTGGCCGATCCAGGCCTCGACGTCAGTGGTGGTGGGCATGCAGCGCTCTCCTTGGGGGCGATGGACGGTGACTTCTCGCCCTGCGGTCCCCGGCCTTGCGAACACGGAAACAGGACAGTCCGCGCACACGCGCCAGATCCGAGACACCGTGTTCAGGTTTGGTCGTTAGGCTGCCGCGGATGGCCAACGACGCCAACCCCGCAGGCCGCCGCCGGCGCCGCCGCAGCGACGTCGCGCTCAACCGCACCAAGCTGCTGGAGGCCGCGCGGCACCTGCTGGCCGCCGACGGCGACGCCAGCATGGTGCAGATCGCGGCGGCGGCGGGGCTGGGGCGCGGGACCGCGTACCGGCACTTCGCCAGCCGCGACGACCTGCTCGAGGCGGTGCGCCGCCAGGAGCGCGACGACGCCGAGGCCAACGAGCTGGAGTTCGTGCGGCCCGCCGGCGAGCTCGCCCACACGGCGCCGACGCCGCTGTCGATCACCGACGTCCTCAACAAGGTCCCGCCGTTCCAGCTCGGCGACCAGATCGTCGCCGAGGCCCAGCGGCTCAACGGCGTGACGGCCGCCGCGATCTACCTCTGCGACCTCGACGGCACGACGCTGCAGCGGATGGC
The DNA here is from genome assembly GCA_025964055.1 of Conexibacter sp. Classification (GTDB taxonomy): domain Bacteria; phylum Actinomycetota; class Thermoleophilia; order Solirubrobacterales; family Solirubrobacteraceae; genus Baekduia. Next base: position 9,689 of record JAOPZP010000378.1, on the reverse strand, counting down.
CGGCGGCGGCGGGTTCCCCGAGCGCCTGGCGGTGCCGCTGGCGGTCGGGCCGGAGATCCCGCGCGAGGGCGTGGCGGCGCTGCGCGCGGCGATCGGCGAGGTCCTGCCGGGGATCGTCGTCGCGCCGATGTACCTCCGTGGCCGCGCCACGGGCGTGCTGGTCGCCATGGGCGCCACCGACGACGCGCTGCGCGACCTCGCCGCCGAGGCGGCGGCGGCGATCGCGCTGGCCGACGAGTACACCGACGCGATCGACGGCGTCCGGCGCGCCCGGCCCACGAGCCCCGCGGCCGAGATCCAGCAGAACCTGCTGCCGCCACGCATCCTGCGCCTCGGCGGCGCGCTGATCGCCGGCAACGTGCTGCCCGGCTACGACATCGGCGGTGACTGGTTCGACTACGCCGAGAACCGCGAGTGCGCGTGGATCGGCATCGCCGACGCGGAGGGCGAGGGCGCCCGCGCCGCGGGCCTCGGCGCGGTCCTGCTCGGCGCCTTCCGCGCCGCCCGCCATCAGACGACCGATCCGGCGGCGGTCGTCCGCTCCATGCACGAGGTGCTCCGCGACGTCTCCCGCGGTCGCTCGTCCGCGCACGTCACGGTCGCGACGTGGAGCGGCCCGACGTCGACGGTGCGCTGGGTCACCTGCGGCGACCACGCACCGATCCTGATCGATGCCGCGGGGCAGATGGAGGTCCTCGGCGACGTCCTGCCGCTGCTGGGCAAGCGGGGCCTGCCCGCGCAGCCGGCGGTCAACGAGCGCCGGCTCGTCGACGGCGACCGCCTCCTGCTGCTGTCGGACGCGATCGTCGACCGGCCGCTGCTGGGCGGCGGCACGCTCGGGCTCGAGGGCGTGCGCGCGGCCGTGGCCAAGGCGCCGCTGGCGTCGGCCGCCGGCACGCTGCGGGCCGTCGAGGACGCGGTGCGCGAGGCGGTGCAGGACGCGCTGTCAGACGACGCGACCCTGGTGGTCCTCGTGCCCAACCCGGCGGTGTCGGAGGCCGAGAACGAGGGCTGACGGCGGGGCGCGGCTGCGGCGGTGCGGCCCGTCGCCGGGCCGCACCGCGCGTTCTGTGCCTACCTGCTGGTGACGCCCTCGCGGGCGGTCTGCGCGCTGTCCTGCGCGGAGTCCTGCAGCGCCGTCGCGTGCTCCTTGCCCTGCTCCTGCGCTGTCTGCTTGGCGGCGTCGGTCGCGGCCGACGCGGTCTCGGAGGCGACCTGCTTGCCGCGTTCCAGCGCCTCCTGGCCGGTCTCCCTGATCTGGTCCTTGACCTGGTCGGCGGCCGGTCCGAGCTTCTCGTCCTCGACGCGGGTCGACGGGATCAGCATGCCGGCCAGGAAGCCCATGGCCAGCGAGCCGATGGCGAGGCCGAGCGGGTTCTCCTGGGCCACCCCGGCCGCCCGCTTGGCGCGCTGCTGGACGTCGCCGGCGCTCGGCGTCGCGCTCGTCGCGCTGTCCTTGGCTCCGACGATCTTCTCCTTCACGGAGTCCACCTTCCCCGTCACGGAATCCTTGGCTCGTTCCTTGACGTCCGTCTTGTAGCCGAGCGCATCGACGGTGTCGCCCATGCGGTCGCGGGTCTCTTCGATGTCCTTGCGGATCAGGTCCGGGTCTTGGCCCATCGCACGTCCTCCTTCACGGTCTCGACGGTCTGCGGCGCCGGTGGCGTCGCCTCCTTGATCTTGTTGCGGCCCTGCAATGCGAGGACCCCGGCGACGGCGGCCCAGATGACGGTCACGATCAGCGCGGCCAGCCACGTGGCCATCGCGGTGTCCAACACCGCGATGAGCGTCGCGGTGAGGGCACCCAGCGTCAGCAGGCCGGCGACGCCGGCACCACCGAGCATGCCCGCGCCCATGCCGGCGCGCTTGCCCTGGGCCTCGAGCTCGGCCCGCGCGAGGGCGAGCTCCTGCCTGACCAGCGTGGACGTCTCCTCGGAGAGCTGCTTGAGCAGCTCGCCGATCGGGCGCTCACGCAGATCGCCCTGTTGGTCGGTCATCACACGACACCCGGGGTGCCGGTGCCGGTCCCGGTGCCGATCCCGGTGCCCGGCGACTCGAGCCGATCGGTGGCGAACCGGGGCTCGTCGGGCGTGGTCATCGGCGGCAGCGCCGGCGGCTGGTAGGGCGACGACTGCGGCGAGCCGATGCTGCTGCGGTAGCGGTCGCTGCTGGACGCCTTCAAGAACCGCGACGCCACGAAGCCCAGCGCCATGCCACCGGCGACGACGGCCCACGGGTTCCTGCGCGCCGCGGACTCGACGTCGTGCAGGATGCGATCGGCGTCGGACTCGGTCAGCCACCCGCCGGCCTTCTCGACCTGCTCGGCGGCCCGGTCGGCCAGCTTGGCCGGTCCGTCCTTGCCCTGCTGGCGCAGCTGGTCGCCCACGGTTCGCAGGTCGCTGCCCTGCTCGCTGATGCGCCGGCCGGCGTCGGTCGAGCGCTGGTCGATCTGGCTGCGCACCTGGTCGCGGGCCTGCCCGGCCGCCTGCTGGGCCTTCTCCTGCGCCTGGCCGGCGGCGTCGGCGGCCCGGTCCTTGACCTGCTCGCCCGCGGAACTGGCGGTCTCTGTCATCGGTCCTCCCGGACTCGGGGAATTGCTGTCGCGTCCAGCGGTCCCCGAACCACAACGACGGCAAACGAGACAACCCGGTGGTACGTCCGCGCCGGATTCGGGAACGAACCGAGACATGGCCCGAGAGACCTCCGAAGGACGATTTTCCCGTGGGAGCGGCGCTGCGCCAGGCAATGGCCGGCGCCCGCGCGCGGTCGCCGGGGATGCGGCGCCCGAGAGCCCGACCGATCTGTCGGGCCGCGGCTGGTGGGGCGTGCTCAAGCGCACCTTCCGCGAGTTCAAAGCCGACAACTTGACCGACTGGGCGGCGGCGCTGACGTACTACGGCGTGCTGGCGCTCTTCCCGGCGCTCATCGCGCTGGTGTCGATCATCGGGCTGATCGGGCCGTCGGCGACGCAGCCGATCCTCGACAACCTCAAGACGCTGACCCCGGGCGCCGCCAACCAGATCCTCTCGGGCGCCGTCAAGCAGATCGCCAGCAACCGCGGCGGCGCGAGCGTCGCCTTCGTCGGCGGGATCGCCCTGGCGATCTGGGGCGCCTCGGGGTACGTGGGCGCCTTCGCGCGGGCCTCGAACGCGATCTACGAGGTGCCCGAGGGCCGGCCGTTCTGGAAGCTGCGCCCGATGCAGCTGATCGTCACGACCGTGATGATCCTGCTGCTGGCGGCCAGCGCGATCGCCGTCGTGGTCACCGGCCCGGTCGCCCAGCAGCTCGGCAACGTCGTCGGCGCCGGCTCCGCCGCCGTCACCGCCTGGGACATCGCGAAGTGGCCGGTCATCGCCCTGGTCGTGAGCCTGATGTTCTCGGTGCTGTACTACGCCGCGCCGAACGTCAAGCAGCCCGGCTTCCGCTGGATCACCGTGGGCGGGGTGGTGGCGCTGGTCGTGCTCCTGGTCGCCTCCGCGCTCTTCGCGCTCTACGTGGCCAACTTCTCGTCCTACAACAAGACCTACGGCGCGCTGGGCGGCGTCATCGCGTTCCTGGTCTGGCTCTGGATCGCCAACATCGCGGTGCTGCTGGGGGCCGAGCTCAACGCAGAGCTGGAGCGCGGCCGCGAGCTCGCCGCCGGGCGCCCGGCCGACGACGAGATCCAGCTCCCGCTCCGCGACGACCGCAAGGTCTCCAAGGAGGACCGGCGCGCATGAGCACCGTCCTCGTGATCGTCCTCGTCGTCGTGGTGCTGGTGCTGATCGCCATGGCCGTGCTGGCGCTGCGCCGGCGCAGCGAGCACGCGCGCCGGCAGCACCGCGTCGAGGCCCGCGCGCGTCTCTCGGAGGCCGATCGCCTGGGCGGGGTCGCCGAGCAGGAGCAGGGCCTCGCCGATCGCTCGGCCCAGGTCGCGGCCACCGAGAAGCGGGAGGCCGACGAGCACCTGCAGCGCGCCCGGCGCGCCGAGAAGGAGGCCGAGGCGCGGCGCGCCGCGGCCGAGGAGGCGGCCCGCAAGGCCGACGAGCACCAGACCCGCGCCGAGCGGGTGGACCCGGATCGCTGACATGACCGAACACGACCTCGACACGATGCTCGGCTGGCGTGGACGCACCGTCTACGACCGCAAGGACGAGAAGATCGGCAGGCTCGGCGACCTCTACCTCGACGAGGCCACCGGCCGCGCCGCGTACGCCGGCGTGCGGACCGGGCTCTTCGGGCGGCACGAGTCGATCGTCCCGCTGCGCGACGTGACCGAGCGCGATGGCGATCTCGTCGTGCCCTACGACGCCGAGCTCGTCCGCGACGCGCCCGCCATCGACCCGGAGGCGGCGCTGGACGATGCCGAGCAGGAGCGGCTGGCGCGGCACTACGGGGCGGCCGGCGACGAGCGCACGCCGGACGAGGAGGGCGCCGAGATGATCCGGTCCGAGGAGGAGGTCGTCACCGGCACGACCGACATGCGTCCCGCCGAGCGCGTGCGCCTGCGCAAGGTGCTGGTCACCGAGCACGTCAAGCAGACCGTGCCCGTCCGGCGCGAGGAGATCCGGCTGGAGACCGACCCGCCGCCCGAGGGTGCCGTCGAGCAGGCCGAGGACGTCGACGAGCGCTGACGGCGAGCCGTCAGCGGCGGCTCTTGGCGCGCTCGGCCTTCGCCGGTCCCTTGGCGTTCTTCTTCTTGGACCCCTTCGCCTGCTTGGCGCCCGGCGTCTTGGCCGTGGATCCGAGCTCGTCCATGGTCTTGCGCAGGGCCGCCATGAGGTCGCCGGCCGGCGCGGGCTCGGCGTCCTGCTCGGGCGCTTCGACGGTCCCGCCCTTCTGCTTGTCCTTGACGATGGCGCGCAGTCGCTTGCGGTGCTCGTCGGCGTAGTCGGACGGGTCGAACGGGCCCGAGAGCGCCTCGACCAGCTTGACGGCCTCGTCGACGGCGGCCTTGGCCGGCTTGCGGCCGCCCGGTCCGAGGCCCTTGGTGGGGCGGATCTCGTCGGCGAACAGCATCGTGCTCAGCGCGAGCAGGCCGTCGCGGACGCGGACGGCGACCAGGTACTCCTTCGTGCGCAGGACGAAGCGGCCGAGCGCCACGTCGTCGCGGTCGCCCATCGCGTCGACCAGCAGGCGGTAGGCGCGCCGCGGGCCCTCCGCCTCGCCGATCGGGACCAGCCAATAGGGATGGTCGAAGAACACCGGGTCGATCTCGTCGGCGTCGACGAAGGACTGGATGTCGATCGTCCGGGTCTTGCGCGGGGCGACGGCCTCGAGGTCGGCGTCGGTGAGGACGACCTGCTTGCCGGAGTCCAGCTCGTAGCCGTGCCCGATGTCGTCGGGGCCGACCTCGACGTCCTCCTTGCTGCAGAAGCGCCGGATCTCGATCCGGGCGCCGTCGGGCTCGTGGAGCTGGTGGAAGTGCACGTCGAGGTCGCGCGCGGCGCTGAACAGCGCCACCGGCACGTTGACCAGGCCGAAGCTGAGCGAGCCGCTCCACAGCGAGCGCGCCATCAGGCCTTCCCGAGGCTCGCCTGCAGCGCCGCCAGGAGGTCGTCGGGCGGCTCGGGCTCCGGCTCCTCGGGCGGCGCGATGTCCTCGCCCTCGGCCTTGCGCTCGATGGCCGCCAGCACCGCCTCGCGGTACTCGTCGTGCAGCTTCTCCGGGCGGAAGGGCTCGTGCATCGACGCGATCAGGCTGCCCGCCATCTCGACCTCGCGCGCGCCCGGCTTGCGCGACAGCTTCGGCACGTCGAGGTCCTTCGCGCCGACCAGCTCGTCGGCGAAGCGCATGGTGTGCAGCGCGAGGACGTCGTCGTAGGCGCGGATCGCCGCGACGTACTCGCGGTGATGGAACGTGAAGCGGCCGATCGCGGCGCGCCCGGTCCGGGCCAGCGCGGCGTGCAGCAGGCGGTAGGCGTCGGCGCCGTCGTCCTGGGAGCCGACGAAGTAGGCCTTGTCGTAGAAGACGGGGTCGATGTCGGCGACGGCGACGAAGCGCTCGACGTCGATGATCCGCGAGCGCGTGCCGCCGGCGGCGTCGATCTCGGCCTGCTGGACGACGACGTAGCGCCCCTCGCGCACCTCGTAGCCCTTGACGATCTCGTCGCGCGGGACCTCCTTGTCCTCCTTGCTGCAGAACGGACGGTGCTCGATCCGCGCGCCGTCGGCGAGGTGCACCTCGTGGAAGTGCACCGTCTTGGCGGCGACGGCCGAGTAGAGCTTGACGGGGACGGCGACGGCCCCGAAGGCGATCGTCCCGTTCCAGAGCGAGCGTGGCATCGCCTCCCCTCTACCCGGTCGGAGCTGCAGGCATATCCCGGGGCGGGCAGCGGGCACCCCTGGGAGATGGCACAGCACCTGGGTGAGAAGCGGTGGCTGGCGGTAGGCGTCGCCGTCGTCGCAGGGGTCGTCGCGCTGCTCGCCGCGCGACGCGGAGCACCGGACATCCGGACGGTGACGCGTCGCAAGGGCGAGGCGGAGCCGGAGCCCACAGTGCAGACGCTGTGGTCGTGCGCCTGCGGGCAGCGCCTGCGCACCGTCGGCACCGGGCGCCACCAGGTCCACTGGCTCGTCGACGCCCCCGAGGGCGAGCCGCTGCTGGACGGGGCCTGCCCCACCTGCGGGCGGATCCTCGTGCTCGCCGCCTGACCACGGCGGCGAGCAGGATCCGGGGTCCGGCCCCAGGCCGGTCAGGCGGCGACCGGCTGCCGCGCCGCCGCCGGGACGACCGCGCGCGGGCCGTCGTAGATCTTGCTGTGCGGGTCCACCGAGTTGGCCTCGCGAACGGCCTGCACGTTGCCGTGGAAGTCGCCCTTGCCGGTCGGGTCGGTGATCGCCAGGGACGAGAGCTCGAACAGGGCCAGCGCGACGTGCGGAACCCACTGGCGCCGTCCGCGCTTGAACTGGCCCGTCACGAACGGGGTCGCCGCCAGCGCGAGCGCGCCCAGCGCGTCGAACGCGAGGTGCATCTGGAACGGCAGCAGCTTGACGATCCCCAGCGGGTAGTCGGTGATCGTGCTGTAGCCGGCGTGGATCGCCGCGGACGTGCGGATCTGCCGCGCCGAGCGGGTCCCCTCGATCCCGGCCAGCCTGGGGAACGCGGTCAGCAGGAACGCTCCTGCGGTGTAGTCGACGACGCCGTGCAGCGTCGAGTCCACGGGCCTCGGAGGCATGGGCATTTGATGCTGCTCCCTTCAGGGCTTGAGGACGACTTTGACGCAGTCGTCCTGCTTGTGCTTGAACGCCTCGTAGCCGTCGGGCGCCAGGTCGAGCGCCAGGCGGTGCGTGACGACGAAGCTCGGGTCGATGTCACCGTTCTTGACGTGGTCGTACAAGCGCTTCATGTAGCGCTGCACGTGGCACTGGCCGGTCTTCAGTGTCAGCCCCTTGTTCATCCAGGCGCCGCTGGGGAAGTTGTCCAGGATCCCGCCGTAGACGCCGATCACCGACACGATGCCCCCGGGCCGGCAGGCCAGGATCGCGTCGCGCAGGGCGTGCCCGCGATCGGTCTCCATGCGGCTGGCCTGCTTGACGCGGTCGGCCGTGTGGAGCAGGCCGTGGCCGTGGGCGGCCTCCATCCCGACGGCGTCGATCACCGCGTCGGGCCCGCGCCCGCCGGTCAGCTCCTTGAGCTGCTCGACGATGTCGGGGTCCTTGGAGAAGTCGATGGCCGCCGTCGCGCCCGCCTTGTGCAGGGCCATCTGCAGGCGGTAGTCGTACTGGTCGATCGCGATGACCTGCTCGGCGCCCAGCATGATCGCGCTGGCGATCGCGAACTGCCCCACCGGCCCGGCGCCGAAGACGGCGACGACCTCGCCGCCCTTGATCTCGCAGAGCTCCGCGCCGAAGAACCCGGTCGGGAAGATGTCGGACAGGAACAGCACCTGCTCGTCGGCGAGGTCGTCCTCGATCTTGAACGGCCCGACGTCGGCGTAGGGCACGCGCGCGTACTCGGCCTGGCCGCCGGCGTAGCCGCCGGTCAGGTGCGAGTAGCCGAAGATGCCCGCCGTGGAGTGGCCGAACATCTTCTCGGCCAGGCCGGCGTTCGGGTTGGAGTTCTCGCACACCGAGTAGAGCTCGTGCCGGCAGGACCAGCAGTTGCCGCAGGCGATGGGGAAGGGGACGACGACCCGGTCGCCGACCGCCAGGTTGGAGACGGCGCGGCCGGTCTCGACGATCTCGCCCATGAACTCGTGGCCGAGGATGTCGCCCCGCTTCATCGTCGGGATGTAGCCGTCGTAGAGGTGCAGGTCGGAGCCGCAGATCGCGGTCGAGGTGATCCGCACGATCGCGTCGCGGTCGTCGAGGATCTTCGGGTCCGGCACGTTCTCGACCTGGACCGTGTTGCGGCCAGACCACACGTTGGCCCTCATCGCAGGCCCACCTTCATCAGCTCGGAGTCCTCCATGGGCTGGGCCGGGCGCTGCTTGAGCTTGCGCTCGGCGAGCTCGCCCTCGGGCGAGCCTTCCGACCGGGTGACGACGCCGGTCTCGAACACCTGCTTGAAGCGCCGCAGCTCGTCCATCACCTTCGCCCGGGGCGCCGCCCCGAGGAGCTTCTGCAGCGTCTCGCCGAGGGCGCCGCCCGGCGCGGTCCGGGCGAGGTCGACGTGGATCTCGGTGCCCCGGTCGCCCGGGGCGCGCTTGAAGGTGACGGCCTCCTCGTTCTCGCTGAGGATCGACCCGTGGTCCGAGGCGCGCCACTGGCGCTGCACCTCCTCAGGATCCCCCAGGACCGTGATGGTGGCCTTGCTGGTCATCGGCGTGCGTTCCCTCGTCGGGGCTTGGTCATGCTCTGGCTGATGTCCGACGCCGTCGAGCACCGAAACATGGATGGGCGAGCGGCCCCCGGTCACCGTTCGGCAAGGAACGGCAGGGCGATGCGGAGCACTTCCTCCGGCGCTTCCTCGGGCAGGAAGTGGCCCGCCCGCGGGATGGTCTGCACGCGCAGGTTGCGGCTGGGCTGCGGATCGACGACGCGGCGCAGCGCGCTCGCGCCGCCCATCAGCAGCAGCGACGGTACGGTGAGCTCTTCTGCGCGGCTGCCGCGCCGCAGCGCCGCCGGCAGCTCGCGCGTCAGGAAGGTGCGGTAGCACGCCGAGCTCGCCTCGGCGCGCGCCGGATCGCGCAGCACGTCGGCGTAGACGTCGAGCTCGGCGTCGGTCCAGCGCGCGTCGGGTCCGCTTCCGGCGCGGATCAGGGTGCGGACGAACCGCGGCCCGCTCGTCATCGTCCGCGGGCCGAGCACCGGCGTGCCGACGAGCACCTGGTAGGACGCGAAGGCGGGCAGGGCGAGGTGTCGCGGCCGCGGCCGGCCCGGCCACGGCGGTGCGATGTCCAGCGCGACGAGCCGCTCCACGCGCGCCGGGTGGTCCAGCGCGACCAGGAACGCGGTGTAGCCGCCCCAGTCGTGACCCATGAGCGTGACGCGGTCCAGGCCCTCGGCGTCGAGGAACGCGACGACGTCGCGCGCGAACGTCCTCTTGGCGTAGTCGCCGGGCGGCGCCGACGACCAGCCCCAACCCCGCAGGTCGCACGCGATGACCCGGTGGGTCTCGGCCAGCCGGGGGATCAGGTGCCGCCATGACCACCAGTGCTGGGGCCATCCGTGCAGCAACAGCAGCGGCGGCCCCTGCCCGGCCTCGGCCACGTGCAGGCGCACGTCGCCGAGGTCCACCTCGCGGTGCGTGACCCCGGCCACCTGCGG